>CAWUMD010000128.1:0-7382 GCA_963923365.1 uncultured bacterium | reverse complement strand
GGCGATCGCCACGACCTGGCAGCGGTGCTGCTGGCCCACGGAGAGGTGATTTCTGTCACGGTCTCCACCCCGGAACCGCGCTGGCGTCAGGCCGAGTCTCTTTTGCGGCAGCTGATTGCCTCCCTGGCGGTAGGCTGAGGATACGACCGTCAGCGTGGGGTAACCCGCAACGGTAACGCGCACCCCCCTGGAGCGGAATCCGATGACGCCTCACTCCCGGACAGTGATCGCCGTGGTTGCCAGCCTGGCGATCGCCCTGCACCTGCCGCTGGCTCCCCAGGCCACAGCCGAACTGCCCCCCTACGTCTATGCCCAGGAGCAGCGCCAGGCTCCGGTGCGTCTGCTTCTGCAGATAATCCGGGTCAACCAGGGGCCTGCGAAACCCCGCATCAAGGGACCGGGGCAGGACATACCGGTCACCGTCGAGGCGCGCATTCTGGCCGTGCAGCGCAACCGCAGTCGTCAGACCCTGCGACCCGGGCAAACGATCCGCCTGCGCTACAACCGGGCAGTGCTACCGGAGGGGTTTGTCGGTCCCAGCCCAGTGCCCATCCCTGCCCCAGGCAGCCGTGTGACGGCCTGGCTGCAGCCCCACCCCCAACTGCCGTTCCTCCCCGCCGCGGGAGGTCTCTCCTTCGGCCCCGACCTGGAGTCTGTTCGGGAAGAGCCCGCTCCAGCCAGCCGCTGAGGCAGGCCCTTCCGGGCCGGTTAAGAAGCACTGCGGACCGCCCCCTGGGCCAGCCCCAACCGTCAGACTGGGGGATGGGTAACGGAGCCCCCTATGGGACGGGATCGCTTTCAGCAGCTGCAGGATGAGCTGCGCCAGGGTTGGGATGGCATCGACTTCGGGGATGGGGGCGACTACGACATCCTGGTCGTGCCTTCGGCCAGCCTCGACCCGGCGGAGCTGGCCCAGGTAGCCGGGGTGCAGCATTACGAAGAGCGGCTGCTGTTCTCGCTGATCCGTCTGCGCCATCCCCGCACCCGGCTGATCTACGTCACCTCCCAGCCCCTGGCGCCGATTGTGATCGACTACTACCTGCAGCTGCTGCCGGGGGTGCCCTTCTCCCATGCCCGTGATCGGCTGCTCAATCTCTCGGTGTTCGATAACTCGCTGCGCCCCCTGAGCGAGAAACTGCTCGAGCGGCCACGTCTGCTGGAGCGGATCCGCCAGGCGATGCGGCCCGGGCGCTCGGTGATGACCTGCTACAACGCCACCGCCATCGAACGGCAGTTGGCTTTGGCCCTGGATCTGCCCCTGTTTGCCACCGATCCCGAACTCGCCTACTGGGGCACCAAGGCCGGTAGCCGCGACATCTTCGCCGAGTGTCAGCTGCCCCACCCGCCCGGGACCGGCCTGGCCCGCAGCCCCGAGGAGCTGGCCCGCAAAGCCGCCCGGCTCTGGCAGGCGGAACCGCAGCTGCCGAAGCTGGTGATCAAGCTGAATGAGGGGATCTCCGGGGAGGGCAATGCCATCCTCGACCCCCCCGATCTGACCGGCGACTGGCCGAGACAGGGCGGCCCGGCCGAGCTGGAGGCGGCGATCGCCACGGCGCTACCCCGGATTCGCTTTCAGGGCCCCCACGAGACCTGGCCCAGCTACCGTGACCGCTTTGCACAGATGGGGGTGCTGGCGGAGGGGTTCATTGATGGGGCGGTGAAGCGATCGCCCAGCGTCCAGGGGTACATCCATCCCAGCGGTCGGGTTGAAGTGCTCTCCACCCATGACCAGATTCTCGGTGGCCCCGACGGCCAGATCTACCTGGGCTGTCGCTTCCCGGCGGCCGCCGAGTATCGCCTGCCCCTGCAGCACTACGGACAGGCGGTCGGGGAGGCCCTGGCCCGCCGCGGGTCCCTTGACCGCTACGGCGTCGACTTCGTGGCCGTGCAGCAAGACGATGGCAGCTGGGATCTGCAGGCGATCGAGATCAACCTGCGCAAGGGCGGCACCACGCACCCCTTCATGACCCTGAAATACCTGACCAACGGCCACTATGACCCCAGAGACGGCACCTTCCGCAGCCACTCCGGCCAGGAGAAGCACTACGTCGCAACGGATAACCTCTGCCATCCGGCCTATCACGGCCTGCTGCCCCGGGATCTGATGGACATCATTGCCGAGCAGCAGCTGCACTTCGACAGCAGTACCAAGACCGGCACAATCTTCCATATGATCGGCTGCCTGTCGGAGTTCGGAAAGCTGGGGATGACCTGCATCGGCAACAGCGCCGAGGAGGCAGACGCCATCTACCGACGGGTCGAGCAGATCCTGATCGAGGAAGGTAGTCAGGGCGATCGCGCCACCGCTCTGCCGCTATCCTGGCGGTCCTGATCCCGAACTGTTGAGTTTTTCCGAAGCTGTCCGGCTGCGGTTCTCTTCACCGGCAGAATAATCCTCAATTGCGTTTCGGGTTGCCTATGTCCCTCGCTGCTTATCCCTCACCGGCAGAGCTGGCAACCCATCGCCGGATCATCACCGCCGCTCGGCGCCTGTTCTCCAGACAGGGCTACGAGGGAACCAGCACCCGGGCGATCGCCGCTGAAGCGGCCGTGGCCGAGGGAACTCTGTTCCGCCACTTCGAGACCAAGCATGCGGTGCTCGAAGCGGTCCTGCAGGAGAGCTGGCAGACCCTGCTGGGAGAACTGCTCAATCTGCTGGGGGAAGTGAGCGACTTCCGGGATCTGCGGCCACTGCTCAGCCGCTGCCTGCAGCTACGCCGGGAGGAACCAGAGCTGCTGCAGGTCTGCCTCTCCGAGGTCGCCCATGAATCGGGGCTGCGGGAGCGGATGCAGGAGCGCTTTCTCACCCCCCTGATGGATGTGCTGGAAGCCTTTCTGCAGACCGGTATGGAACGGGGCTTCTATCGGGTCGGGGATCCCCGACCGCTGGCGGCACTGCTGCTGGGGCTGTTGCTGTTCCTGCTGGGCGACCCGCTGCTGCTGCCGGGGCTGGAGGGCGATCAGGTCGATCAGACCCTGAGCTGGCTGGATGCGGTGCTCAACCAGGGGCTGCGGCTGGGGAGCTGAATAGGTTAGGACTCGATCTGGGCCTTCATCCGGTTCAGGGTCTCGCGCAGCTGACTGAACATCTGGTCGCTGGTCATCCCGAACTGACCGAGGTAGGTCTGCAGCTGTTCGGCCGTCATTTTGGCCTGGAAGTCATCGGAAAGTTCGAATCGCTTCTGAAAAATCTGGTAGCGCTCCATCAGCGCTTCCATCCGTTCGATGTAGAGCTTCTTACCCTCGCGATCGAATTTGCCGTACTGGCCTCCCAGCTGCATCAGAGCCTGATAGTCGCTGAAGAGGGACTGGGCATCGTGCTGGACAATCTCGGAATCGAAGAAGCCCATGGCGGAACGGCGATCGCCGTGGAATCACTGGGATGTCGGCATTGTAGGAACGCGGTTCAGAGGGCGGCAATCGGGCTCAGGGAGAGGTTCCCGTACCTGTCCGCAGCAGCGCGGGATCAGCTCCCGATAGCATCGCGCACCCCGGAAACCCAGACAGGCAGGGGAGGTGGCGCCAAGGACACGGATCGCCCTTTCTCTATCGGTTCTGGAGATGAAATTTACAATGAAGGTGGTGGAGGAAGGATGTCCAGCCACGGCGGAGCCGGGAGGTTCCCATGTTACTCAAACGCTGGAAGATCGGTCGGCAGCCTCACCCCCGTAATACCCGCGGTCGGGTCTCAGCGATTGGAGTTGAGCATTTCCGCAAGCTCGATCAGACCATGCGCAAGCGGGTGCAGGCCCGATAAACAAGGGGGGGCTTCTGCCCCCCTTGTCTGCATCCGGGGCGGGCTTGCCTAGGGTTCGGGGGGCAGGCTGCGCGGCGGGTCGGCCCACTGCAGCACCCGCTGCGGAAAGGGAATCTCGATCCCCATCTGCTCGAAGCGACGCCAGATGGCCCGGGCAAGATCACTGCGGGTCGAGGCAAAGTTCATCGGATTGTCGATCCAGAAGCGGATCTGGTAGTCGATGGCCGAGTCCCCGAAGCCGATCACCAGACCGCGGGGAGCGGGGCTGGGGAGGATTCCCGGAGAAGTGAGGGCGATCGCCTCCAGCAGGGAGGTGATCTTCTCGGGATCCTGGTCGTAGGCAACCGAAACCGCCAGGGCGCCGCGCCGCAGGCGATCGCTGCGGGTGAAGGTGGTCATCGCCGTGGTGAAGAAAGTCTGATTGGGGATCACCAGCTCAGCGTTATCGCGATCGCGCCAGAGCGTGGTGGCCCGCATGCCCAGGTTACGGACCTGACAGGCCTCACCCTCAAGCTCGATCACATCGCCGGGCTTGACCGCCCCTTCAAACAGCAGCCAGAGCCCGCTGACGAAGTTGCTGAGGATTTCCTTGAGGCCAAAGCCGAGCCCGACAGACAGGCCACCGGTAATTGCTGCCAGCACGGTGGGACTGACCCCGATGGCGCTGATCACGAACATCAGCCCGACCAGGGTGAGCAGGTAGCGCAACACCAGAGAGACGGTTTGTCGGGCCTCACCCACGAGCTTGAACAGGTGGACATAGCTCCAGCTGAGCATATGGGCCAGGGGAGGAGCCAGCGCGAAGACGAAGTAGCTGCCCAGAAATGCCGTCAGCAGTTCGCCAACCGTGAGCGGATCATTGAACAGATCCATCACCGGTGTGGCCAGGAATCGGGAGATATCTCCGAACTGCGCCCAGAGCGCCGCCACCAGACCGACCCAGAAGAGGGGTTTGAGCACCTGACGATCGAACTGCTGAACCAGGCCGCGACGCCAGCGCAGGTAGGCTGCGGTGATCGCAATCCGTCCGAGCAGCCAGAAACTCGCGGCCCGGCTGGCCCAGAACACCAGGCCACCGACATGGTCTGCGTATTCCAGCCCTCGCCAGAGCAACCGCAGCATGACAACCAGCAGCAGGGCCGACACCACACTGAAACTGCAGCGGGGGGGAAGTTTGCTGTACCAGCGCCGTGGCAGGATCTGCCAGCGGGGAGGAGTGACCTGTCGGGCCGCCCGCAGCATCGGCGATCGCAACCGTGCCGTGATGATGCGGCAGAGAACCCAGCTGAAGACGATCAGACCCAACTGGAGTTGGACCTGGGGCCGGGAAATCAGACTGAGCCAGAGATCACCCTGGTACTGGATTTCCTGCAGAAGCGATTTCAGGATCATGGCTGCGATCGGTCGGGTGGGTCCAGCAGATTGAGAAGGCGGGGTGCTTCCCGGGCGGCGGGCAGTTCACCCGCCATCACCCGATCGAGCAGATGAGTGATGGTGGGATTAATGGCCTGCAGAGCCTCTTCGCGGGGTAGCCCCACCAGCTCGGAATCACGAGAGACCTGATTCAGAGTCCGCAGGTCGGGATAGGACTTGAGGGGCAATCGCACCTCGGGGTTGACCGGCATCAGGGACTGATGGCGCAGGATCACCCGGCGCTGCTGCTCGGCATTGGTGGTGAAGAGGGCAAAGTCCATGGCCAGGGTTCGCTGCTGGAGACTGGAATTACGGCCGAAGGCCCAGACGATCAGATCGGTGATCGGTCGGCCCGGCCCCGCCGGGCCACTGGGAAGGGGGGCAATGCCGAGACGATTACCCAAGGAATGCCGCAGACTGGGCAACCAGAAGGCTGGACAGCTGATCAGGTCATACCGCCCATCCTGCAGTCCGGTATAGATCAGGTCCGAGAAACTGGTCATCGTCACATTCGGACTGACCTGCGCCCAGGTCAACCAACGGCTCCAGTTGAGCAGCGCTGTCGCCGGAGACGGCCGACGGGGACGATGGCTGAAATCGAGGCCGAGGGCACTGGTCACCCAATGCAGGACGGAGAGGTTGTTGTGCAAGCCGATCTGCTGTCCCTGACTGGCCAGGCTGACCAGATCATCCAGATTCTGGGGCGCAGCCGGAACCACAGACCGGTCGTAGCACATCAGCATCAGGTTCTCGTAGGCGGGCAGCGCCAGCAGTTGCTGGTGATCCCGCACGGCCGCCAGGGAGGCAGGGCTGAAGTTATGCAGCTGCTCGGGGGTCAGGCTCGGAGCCTCCTGAATCACCCCCAGACGGCGCAGCCGTCCCAGGTTGGCGGCAGACATCAGAATCAGATCGGGGCCTAGACCACTGCGGGCCTGCGCCATGCCGAGATCATCAATCTCACCGGCCCGCAGCAGGCGGTAGCTGATCCGGGCGTTGGGGTGCAGGCTGCGGAAATCGGTGACCATCTGCTGGACTGTGGCCGCAGCCTTGGCGTGGTCACTGGGATGACTGAAGCGGGACAGGCTGACCACAATCAGGATCCGTCCCTCGGATCGGCCCGTCTCTGGAGCCTGCGGCTCACTCTCGAACATGACGCTGCACCCGGATATCCCCAGCAGGAGAGTGGCCAGCAGCGACCAGCGACGCAGGTGGTTCAGGATCATGGCTCCTGATCGGACAGTGACACTACCCTATCGGAGGTCGGGGTCAATCTGATCCGAATGGGCGATCGCCCAGTTCACCTGGCTAACCATGCCCCGCAGCATCGCCAGTTCCTCAGCCCGCAATTCCGCCCGGCCCGCCAGCCGTTTCAGCTTCTCCATCCGGGCACCCACCGTGTGGGGCTGCAGGAAGCCGATGCGCCGCAGCAGTTGTTCGAGATCGGCAAAATACTGGCTCTGCTGCTGCTGATCCGCCAGGGCGATCGCCTCGGGGTGCAGACCGGGCCGGGCCGCCGCCAGTTCGTAGCAGCAGATTCCCACCGCCTGGGCCAGATTCAGCGACGAATAGCGATCGCTGCTGGGAATGCGCAGCAGCCGCTGCACCTGCTCCAGCTCCGTGCGGTCGAGGCCACGGTCCTCACGTCCGAACACCAGAGCCGTCGGAGCGTTCACGCCAGCCAGCCAGGGCATCAGCTCCCGGGGCGTCTCCAGGGCAACCGGTAGGGCATAGTCGGCGCCGGTGGCGGCGGCGGTGCGCTGGCAGTCGGCGATCGCTTCCCCCAGACTGTCCACCACCCGGGCCCGCTCCAGCAGCCCCGCGGCATGGACCGCCATCTGGCGTGCCTCCGGCCCGAGCGGGTCGCACTGGGGATTGACCAGCACCAGCTCCGCGAGGTCGAAGTTGGCCATCACCCGTGCCACGGAGCCGACATTGCGCGGACCCGCCGGTTCCACCAGAACGATGCGCAGCTCAGCGCTACCGTGGATACTGCTCTGCGCTGTCATCTGTACCCGTGCCTTCCCGCTACACCAAATCGAATCTGCCCCGCAAGGACTGTATCGTCTGCGGCCGTCCCTTCGAGTGGCGCAAAAAATGGGAGCGTTGCTGGGACGAGGTGCGCTACTGCTCCGAACGCTGCCGACGGCGACGCAACAGCGGCGACGCCTAGAGCGACTGCAGGTAGACCAGTAGGTCCGCCATTTCCTGGGGA
>CAWUMD010000127.1:0-7470 GCA_963923365.1 uncultured bacterium | reverse complement strand
CTCTCTGGTCTCGTGGGCTCGGAGATGTGTATAAGAGACAGGTGTAGCTGAAGTCATCGGCGTAGGCGACCTCGTTGCCGTCGAGCACCTGACCCGCCAGGGTCGGCAGCTGGGCCCGCAGACCCGCCACCAGGGTGTCGGCGCGATCGCTGGCCACCCCTTCATAGTCGTGGCGGCTGTAGTAGTTGCGGCCGAAGCGGCGCCAGTGCTCGGTGACGATCGCCTCCACCGACTCGCCGCGCACCGCCAGGATGTTCAGCCAGAAGAGCACAGCCCAGAGGCCATCCTTCTCACGGATGTGGTTGGAGCCGGTGCCGAAGCTCTCCTCACCGCAGAGGGTGGCCTTACCGGCATCCAGCAGATTGCCGAAGAACTTCCAGCCGGTGGGCGTCTCGAAGGCGGGCAGGCCCAGCTGTTCCGCCACCCGGTCGGCAGCAGCACTGGTGGGCATGGAGCGGGCAATCCCAGCGATGCCGTCCCGGTAGCCGGGCACCAGGGTGGCGTTCGCCGCCAGAATCGCCAGACTGTCGCTGGGGGTGACGAAGAAGTGGCGACCCAGCACCATGTTGCGATCGCCGTCGCCATCCGAGGCCGCCCCGAAGTCGGGGGCGTTGTCACCGAACAGCTGCTCCACCAGATCGTGGGCGTAGACGAGGTTCGGATCCGGGTGTCCCTGGCCGAAGTCCTCCAGGGGAACGCCATTCTGGACCGTACCTACCGGAGCCCCCAGCAGTCCCTCGAAGATCGCCGTGGCGTAGGGGCCGGTGACGGCGTGCATCGAGTCCATCACCATGCGGAAGCGGCCGTTGGCCAGCAGACCCCGGATCGCCTCGAAGTCGAACAGCGACTGCATCAGCTCGGCGTAATCCGCCACCGGGTCGATCACCTCGACGGTCAGCTCACCCAGTTGAGTAGTGCCGAGACGGTCGAGATCCACATCTACCGCTTCGAGAATGCGGTAGGCCTCAATCGTCTTCGTGCGCTCGTAGATGGCGTCGGTGACTTTCTCGGGGGCCGGGCCACCGTTGCCGATGTTGTACTTGATCCCGAAGTCACCGTCTGGACCACCGGGGTTGTGGCTGGCGGAGAGGATGATGCCGCCGAAGGCGCCCTGGCGACGGATCACGGCCGAGGCCGCCGGTGTGGAGAGAATACCGCCCTGGCCGACCAGCACCCGGCCCCAGCCGTTGGCAGCAGCCATCTTCAGGATGGTCTGGATGGCGGTGCGGTTGTAGTAGCGGCCGTCGCCGCCCACTACGAGGGTCTGACCCTGGAAACCCTCCAGGCTATCGAAGATCGACTGGACGAAATTTTCCAGGTAGTTGCGCTTCTGGAAGACGGGCACCCGCTTGCGCAGACCGGAAGTTCCGGGCTTCTGGTCGCCGAAGGGCTGCGTGGCGATGGTGTGGATGTTCATGGTCGGATACAGGGACCCCTTGGGGATCGCGATGCCCAGAGTCTACTCCAGAAGTCAGGCCCCACCTGATGTCTTCGCTACAGCAGCGATCTCCAACCCTGAGGATGCGAGACGGGATATCCACAATTCCTAGCCGGGACCGGCGGTCGGATCAAGCCGTCCAGGGGTTGAAGATCGGGACCGGGAGACCGGTGAAATCCTGGACGTTTCGGGTTACCAGCACCAGGTCATGTTCCAGCGCAGTGGCAGCGAGCAGACTGTCAATGGCGGGCAGGGGGCGCCCGGCCGCGGCGACCAGCCGTCCCCAGCGATCGGCTACGGCGGCATCGACCGCCAGGATACGGCCGGTGAAGAAGGTGGGCAGATCCGTTTCCAGCCAGTCGAGCAGGCCCTGGCGACGGGTGACGTCGGCAACACCTTCGATGCCCTTGCGGATTTCGCCCAGGGTCAGCACCGACAGGTAGAGGGTGGTGGCTGGCCGTCGCGCGAACCAGTCGGTCACCCCGGGATCGGGCGCCCGGCGACGGAGCTCGGACAAAACGTTGGTGTCGATCAGGTAGCTCAGAAGGCCACCTCGCGGGTGAGGCTGCGATCGCGTTCAAAGTTGAGATCCTCGGCCCCATGGAGCGGCGATCGCTGCATGAACTCCACTAGGGACTCCCCGGCCCGGGAGAGCTGGTCAAAGGTCTCCCGCGAAATCACGACGGCGACCGATCGACCGTGCAGAGTGATGCCCTGGGGCTGAGTCTGGGCGTTCCGGATCAGCTCCGACATCCGGGCTTTGGCGTCCTGCATCTGCCAGTTCTGCATCCGGCTTCACCCTGATCTGACTACACTGGTCAGATTTTAGGAGCGGCGGGGCGGCCGGGCAAGCCATAGGCGGGCACCGCCGCACTTGACTCAGCCGCATCCGATGCTCAGGGGGTGCTGCGATCGCAGCGGGCAGCAGTGCGGGCCAGCAGTCGCTGCAGTCGCCGGTTCGGACCCAGGTCCGCCTCCCGGTAGAGCCGCTCGAACTCCTGTTCGTAGCGGGCCGCCAGGGCCGGGTTGCGCAGGATCAGAAGGGTTTCGTCGTTGCGGTCGGCGGCGGAACTGCTCCAGTTATGGCTGCCGGTGATCACCGTCTCGCCGTCCAGCACCGCGAACTTGTGGTGCAGCAGATCCCCGTCGGGCAGGCGCGGTGTTCCGGCGGTGCGCAGGGGCGGCTGCCAGAGGTGATTACCCGCCTCCTGACGGCAGCGGCGATCGCGCAGCTGCAGCCCCATCACATCCAGCAGCTCGCTGTAGGGCCGCCAGGCGAACTGGGGCTCGACCAGAATCCGCACCGTCGCGCCCTGACGATGGCGATCGCCGAGGATATCTGCCAGCCGCTGCTCCGAGAAGACAAACAGAGCCAGATCCGCCGAACGCTTCATCGTGGCCAGCCACTCGCCAATCAGGCCATTGCCGCTGCCCTCCCAGCCCAACAGCGGGTCCACCGGGTCGAAGAAAACCGTTACCGCCGTGCGCCCCACCTGAACGGTACGGGCCGGTTCCGACGGCTTCTGGGGTCCGAAGCGGGGCAGCAGCCCGTTCTGGCCCCACATCGTCTCGAACTGCTGGCGGAACAGCGCCGCCAGTGCCGGGGACTCGATCCGCAGCAGATTGTTGGCGTTGCCCCGACTGGCGGGCACCCCGGCATCCCCATGGATGTCGCTGGCGGTGAAGTTGGCCGAACCGGTGAGCAGCAGGTGATCGTCCACGATCACGAACTTGTGGTGCATCAGGCCGCTGCCCCCACCCCCGGCCCGGTCATCCCTGATTGGGATGCCCGCTGCCTCCAGTTGGCGCACGGCGTCTCCGGCGATCGCCTCCGCCTCGCTCAGTTGCCCGTCGCCGTTGCGGTCCGCCAGTCGGCGGTACTGCTCCAGGCGTTGCTGCTCCCGCCGATCCATGCGGGCGATGTCCGCTTCGGTCCGCAGACTCCAGGGCTGACGGTAACGGTCCTCGAGGATCACCCGCACCGACACTCCGGCCCGCTGACGCTCCGCCAATGCCGCCGCAATACCCGGCAGCCGCAGTTCATGCACCGCCACATCGATGCGGCGACGGGCCGAGCCGATCGCCTCCACCAGCACCGCCTCCAGGTTATCCCCGGCCCGCTCCACCCCATGCACCGGGTCACGGTAGTGAGCCTGGGGGTTGTGATTGAAGAACACCTGCACGTCCGGATCCTGGCTCCCGACCCGGGCCTGACCCAAGACCCGGGCCAGCGGCGACTGACAGGCCGTCAGCCCCAGCACGAGCACGAGCAGTAGCCCCGGCCTAATCCGCCACCGTCCCATCACAGACGCTCCACGCTGCTTCTAGAAAGCACCCCGAAGGCCCGCAAACAAACAGGGCGGGCCTGCACCGCAGACCCGCCCTGTTCAGGAAGCAAGGGGAAGCTTACTTGATGGCAACCTTGGCGCCAGCTTCTTCCAGTTCCTTCTTGGCGGCTTCGGCATCGGCCTTGGCAACGCCTTCCTTGACAGCCTTGGGAGCGGCTTCGACCAGATCCTTGGCTTCCTTCAGACCCAGACCGGTCAGGTTGCGGACAACCTTGAGGACGGCGATCTTCTTGTCGGCGGGAACGTCTTCCAGGACGACGTCGAATTCGGTCTGCTCTTCAGCAGCTTCAGCAGCAGCGGCGGGGGCAGCAGCCACCACGACACCGGCGGAAGCAGCAGCGCTGACACCGAAGGTTTCTTCGATGGCCTTGACCAGCTCGGAAGCTTCCAGCAGGCTCAGGCTCTTCAGAGATTCAATGATGTTGTCGATCTTTTCGGACATTGTCCAACTCCTGAGATGAATTGAAGGTTGTGCAATGAGCGGAAGGCCTTAGGCGGCTTCCTTCTCGGAAACGGCCTTGACACCACGGGCAATCGAAGCCGGAACTTCGTTGATGCCGCGAGCGATCTTGGCAGTGACTTCTTGGATGGAACCGGCAATCTGCGCCAGCAGCACTTCCTTGGAAGGCAGGTCGCCAATCGCCTTGATTTCCGCGACGGAGAGGGCACGCCCTTCCATCACACCGCCACGCAGTTCGGTCTTCTTGGTTTCCTTGGCGAAAGCCTGGTAGGCCTTGATGGCACCACCGATGTCGTCTTTCACCAGCAGAAACGCATTGGTGCCCTTGAGGAGACCGGTCAGAGCAGACCAGTCTTCGTTTTCCTCGATGGCACGCCGCATCAGCGTATTCTTGGTCACCTTGCAGACGGCACCAGTCTCTTCGAGCCGGTTACGCAGGTTGGTGATTTCAGCAACGGTCAGACCGGAATAGTCGATCACGAGCGCAACCTGCGCATCGGTGAACAGACCCTTCAGGTCCTCAACAATCTGCTGCTTGTTTTCAAGCGTTCTTCCCATTCAGTATCACCTCCTTAAGGGGGATCAGAAGACAAGCCTGGAAGTCCGATTTCAAAACGAAACCCCGGCGGATCGCCGGGGTCGGATGCGCCCTCGCAAGCAAGGGTGGGGTTGCATCCGCCTCGGCAGGACTTAGCTCCCTGGGGAAGCCTGCGGTCTACGGCGATCGCTGTTCAGTTACAGGAACTGGGCGTCGGGGTTTCGCTCTGATTCGGAATACTGGATCCGGCGGCTTAGGCTTCGGTCAGCTTCAGGTCGCGCAGGGCACTGATGTCGACTTCGATGGAGGGACCCATCGTGGAGGACACATAGATGCTGCGCCAGTAGCGGCCCTTGGCACCGGAGGGACGGTTCCGGTCGATACAGTCCTGCAGAGCCTTGAGGTTGGTCAGCAGGTCTTCGGCCGAGAACGAGGTCTTGCCGAACATCACGTGAACGATGCCGGTCCGATCCGCACGGAATTCCAGTTTACCAGCTTTGAACTCCGCGATCGCGGTCGGCAGATCCAGGGTGACGGTGCCGGCCTTGGGGGAGGGCATCAGACCGCGGGGACCGAGCTGACGACCGAGCTTCGCCACCTGGGGCATCACGTCGGGGGTGGCGATCAGCAGGTCGAAGTCCATGAAGCCCTTGGCGATCTCTTCGATCAGTTCCTCGGACCCGACGACATCGGCACCGGCAGCCTTGGCTTCGGCCACCTTCTCACCGCGGGCAATCACCGCCACGCGCAGTTCGACACCGGTGCCCTTGGGCAGGGCGACGGTGGTACGCAGTTGCTGGTCGGTGTACTTGGGGTCGATGCCGAGACGGATGTGGGCTTCGGCGGATTCCGTGAACTTGGCAGTCGCGGTCTCCTTGAGCAGGTTCAGCGCTTCGATGGGCTCGTAGGCGCGCTTTTCGACCTTGCTCTGCAGAGCCTGCAGACGACGGGAAACTTTAGCCATGGTGATTCGGGGTACCGGCGAGGCTCAGCCTCTCCCCCGCTCCTTCAATTGACAACAGAGGAAAACGGATTAGTCGACGACGGTGACGCCCATGTTGCGGGCGGTGCCTTCGACGATGCGCATCGCTGCTTCGACGTTCTTGGTGTTCAGATCCGGCAGCTTGGTTTCGGCGATCTCGCGCAGCTGGGCACGGGTGATCTGACCGACCTTGGTCTTGTTGGGGTTGCCCGAACCCTTCTCGACACCGGCAGCCTTGGCGACCAGCACGGAGGCGGGAGGAGTCTTGAGGACGAAGGTGAAGCTGCGGTCTTCGAAAACGGAGATTTCGACCGGGATGACCAGGCCGACTTTGTCCTGCGTACGAGCGTTGTACTCTTTGCAGAACATCATGATGTTGACGCCATGCTGACCGAGGGCAGGGCCCACCGGCGGCGCGGGGTTGGCCTTGCCTGCGGGCAGGGCCAGCTTGATCATTGCGACGACTTTCTTTGCCATGGTCCGCTAGTTCTGTTTCTGGACTTGGTTGAATTCCAGCTCGACCGGAGTCTCGCGTCCGAAAATCGACAGCAGAGCCTTGAGCTTGCTGCGTTCGGGACTGACTTCGACCACCTCGCCCTCGAAGTCCTTGAAGGGACCGGTGAGCACGAGGATCTGATCCCCGGCGACCAGATCGACCTTGACCACCGGCTTCTGTTCCTGGGCCCGCTTGAAGATGCGGTTCACCTCGGCATGGCTCAGGGGCATCGGCTTGACGTGGCCGCGACCGCGACCGGTCGGACGCTTCTGCTCGGCACCCACGAAGTTGATCACGTTCGGGGTGTTGCGGACGACCTGCCAGGCTTCGTCATCCAGGACCATGCGAATGATCACGTAGCCCGGGAAGACCTTCTCCTCGGCAGCCTGCCGGGTTCCGTCCTTCTTGAGCTTGACCGTCGGGGTCTGGGGGATTTCGACCTGGAGGATGCGGTTGGCGACGTCGAAGGTCTGGATACGCTGTTCCAGGGTGGCCTTGACCCGGTTTTCGCAACCGGAGGCTACCTGAACGGCATACCATCGGGCCGGCGTCGATGCGGCTTCCGCCTGTCCTTCGGACGGCACGGAAGCGGCGAATTGCTCGTCTGCAGAGGAAGTCATCCGAATACTTTGCTGGAAGCCCAACTGAAGAGTTGATTGACCAGATAGATGAGAGTGGCTGAAAGGCTGACCATCAGCAGCACCGCCGCCGACTCGCTGATCAGCTGCTGGCGGCTGGGCCAGACAACTTTGTCCAGTTCGTCCTTGGTTTCGCGAAGAAAACCCCCGGGATTGAAACCACCGCCATCAGCGACAGCGGGAGAGTCTTGTCTCGGATTTTCAGCTGCGTTTTTGTTTGCCACAGATGCCCCCTCTCAGGTGCCTCCCTGATCCCGTCGCGATGCTCGGGGTGGTCAGTCAGCGTGAGCGAGTGCCGCGGCAAGCCGAGACACCCGAAGGACTAGCTTACCGCAGATTCGTCGGCGACAACCTCGGCGGACACGGCGATCGCCGGCTCCCCGTCGTCCTCGGGGGCCGGAACGGTGACCGGAATCGCCGGGACCGGGGTCGCCGCAGGCGGGGTGGGAGCCGTCAGTTCCTCGACGGGAATCTCCCGCCCGGAGCGGAAGCGCAGCTGGCCCTGGCCATCGAGGTCGATGACGACGCGATCGCCCTCGACAAAGCGGTTTTCGAGGATCAGCGTGGCGA
>CAWUMD010000126.1:0-7500 GCA_963923365.1 uncultured bacterium | reverse complement strand
CGGGTGTAGATGGATTGGCAGCAATAACTGCCCGTTCCAGCCAGTCCCGGCTGCGGACGTTCTTCGCCAGTGCCTCGGGCGGACAGTGGGGTGAGCGGAAGGCCAGCAGCCGAGGAAGACTCGGCGTGCTACCCGCAGTCAGGGCCTCCAGACATTTCAGAACAAGCTGCTGCTGCAACTCCAAAGAGCAGTTGGGGTTCTTTGCAACTGCGAAGCGAACGTTGATGTCTACATCCTTTGTCAACTCCTCTAGCAGCTCCAACGAACAGTTCGGATGCTCGGCGAGCCGCCAGCGCTCCTTCCATTCCTCATCACCAGCCAGTTCCCGGAACAACTTTTGCTGGAGTTCAGCTTGACAGTTCGGATGACCAGCGACTCGCCAGCGAACGTCACTATCCTTATCCCGGGCTAACTCCTGGAGTAGTTCCAAAGGACAGTTCGGATGACTGACAACTTGCCAGCGAACGGAGGGGTTCTCATCTTGGGCCAGTTCCCGGAGCAGCTCTACCGGACAGCTCGGATGCTCGGCGACTTCACAGCGAACGTCTCTGCCCTTATCTTTGCCCAGTACCTGCAGTAGTTCCGCCGGGCAGTTCGAATTACCGGCGACGTAATAGCGAACACAGCTGGCCCTATCCTGAGTCAACTTCTGGAGCACCTCCACCGGACAGCTCGGATTACCAGCGACAACACAGCGCACGTCACTGTCCTTATCTTTGCCCAGTGCCTGTAGTAGTTCCGCCGGGCAGTTCGGATTACCGGCGACATTTCGGCAAACGTCACTGTCCTCATCCCGGGCCAGTTCCTGGAGCAGCTCGACCGGACAGCTCGGATGCTCGGCGACTTCACAGCGAACGTCACCGTCCTTATCGTTGACCAGCTCCCGGAGCAGCTCCACCGGACAACTCGGATGGCGGGCGACACTACAGCGAACGTCACTGTCCTTATCCTTGACCAGCTCCCGAAGCAGCTCGACCGGACAGCTCGGATGCTCGGCGACACTACAGCGAACGTCACTGTGCTTATCCCGGGCCAGATCCTGAAGCAACTGCTGTTGCAGCTCCACAGGGCAGTTCGGATGGCAGGCGACTCCATAGCGAACGCCACTATGCTTATCCTGGGCCAGTTCCCGGAGCAGCTCCACCGGACAACTCGGATGACGAGCGACACTACAGCGAACGTCACTGTTCTTATCCTTGGCCAGCTCCCGGCGCAGCTCCACCGGACAACTCGGATTAGAGGACACCCTACAGCGAACCCAGTTATCCTCATCCCGAGCCAGGTTCCAAAGTAGTTCCACCGGACTGGTCGCATTGGAAGCGATGCGCACACGCTGATGTGTAACCAGCCAGCGAACGTTCTCCACTGGTAGAGAACCAACCAGCAGAACCTGCTCCAGCCGCAAGTCTTCTTCCTCAAGCGGCAGTCGGTTTCTCAGAGCCTGCTCAACCGTAAGAGCCCCCTCCCCTTCAGCCGCATTGATATGCAGCGAAGCCGCTTCCCGTACCGATGTTGAGGAATGCTGCTGCAACTGAGCCACCACATCCGCCGGCACCTGGGGGTTGAGCAACAGGGACTGCAAAGCAGCCTCATCTCCCTGTACAGCTGCCCAGCGGATGAAGCCCATCGGCACCACATCCCGCTTGAGCAGACTGTTGAGGGTGCTCTTCGGCAGCTCTGCCAGCAGGTTCGGATTCTCCAGCAGCAGCAGGTCGAAGACCGGATTCTCCAGCAGCTGTTCCGGAAACTGACTGCCCAGAGCAACCAGGACTGAAGGCGGCGTGGATGGGTTCGCCACCAGGGCCTTGCGAACTGCCTTGTCGGCCGTGTGGGACAGTTCCTCCAGCAGACTGGCAGGGGCTGCCGGGTTTGCTGCCACCACCTTTGCCAGCTTCGGATCCTGTGCAAGTTCCATCAGGCGTTCGGGAGCGGTCGTCTCCAAGGCAGCTTCCGCTTTCGGGGTGAGTTGGCGGGCAGGCATGGTCAGGGTATCTCCTCAGGAAACAGGGACGCAGAGCAGGCAGTAATCAGACCTATGCGCTACGCGCAAGAAGAGAAGCCTCGGCTGCCTCCCGAACCAGACGATTGCCATCCTGGGTCAGGGTCCGGAGGGTGTTCTCGGGTGTAGATGGATTGGCAGCAATAACTGCCCGTTCCAGCCAGTCCCGGCTGCGAACATTTTTCGCCAGAGGCTCGGGCGGACAGTATTCGGAGCGGAAAGCCAGCAGCCGCACCAGACTCGGCTGACTGCCTGCCGCCAACCGACCCAGCAGCATTCGGCCCATGGCGAGACGTACCGTTGCCGTGCAGGCCGGATTCTCGGCCAGGACTTCCAGCAGATCCGGGTCCGCACCCTCCACCAGAGACAGCAGTAGGTCCTCCGGCGCAGACGGATTCGCGGCCACGGCCTGGGTAATCGCGGCCACATCCCGAGCCAGCAGATCCGGCAGCAGAGTCGGCGGAAGGTTGCGATTGCGCGCCAGTTTCCTCAGCACCTCGGTATTCTGCTGCTGTGCCAGCTGCTCCAGCACCGGCACCGGGGTGGAACGGTGGGCCGCAACCCAGGACCGCACCGAAGCATCCCGGTCCCGGGCCAGGTCCGTCAGAACCTCCGGGGGACAGGAGGGCTGCTGGGCCACGGCCTCGCGCACATAGGAGTGGGCATCAGCGGCCAGCACCCGCAGCAGGAGGCCTGGCGCCCGACGGAAGCGGGCGGCATCCAGGCGCTGACTCCACGCGGAGGCGGCAGCCAGCTTCTCGGCCAGAGACCGCTGCAGATCCGGCGGACAAGCGGGATTCGAGACAATCCTCAGGTGAATCTGACTGAAGCCGTTCTCCGCCAGCTGCGTCAGCACCTCCACCGGCGTGGAGGGGTTGAGGGCGATCGCCCGCTGCAGATCCTTATGGTTTTCCTGCGCCAGTCGGGTCAGCACTGCCGCAGGAGTACTGGGGTTGACCGCCACAGCCTCGCGCACTGCGATCGCCGTATCCTCTGCCAGAGCATCCAGCAGATCCGGCGGACAGCCAGGATTCCACGCGAGAAAGCGGCGAACCTCCGTCGACTCATCCTTCGCCAGCAGGGCGAGAACAGCCGCAGGACAGTCAGACTTGCCCGCAATCCACTGGCGTACACCTGCTTCCGGGTCGGCAGCCAAGTCCTCAAACACACCAGCCAGATTGGCATCGCTCATGGCCACTGCCCCACGGATGTCCGGGTCCGGGTTGGAGACCAACTGCCTGAGCAGTTTCAGCCGCAGAGCATCCTCACAGTGGGGGTGGCAGGCGACCTGCTTCTGCACCTGCCAGTTGTCGTGAGCAGCCAGCGTTGCAAGCACCTCAGGCGAACAGTTCGGATGCTCGGCCAGCATCTGGAGCACCAGCCACTCATTGTCGCTGCTCAGCCCCTGGAGAGTGGCAGCGGGCAGGGCCGGGTTCCGGGCCACCGAGTAGCGAACCGAATAGTCCGCATCGCCCGCCAGTTCCGCCAGCACAGCGGGTGGGCAACCGGGATAGTAGGCCAGCCGCTCCCGATCCCGGTCGGACAGGAATTGCAGATCACCCGACTGCAGGCAGCCGCTCAGGGCCGCCAGCTTCAGTCGCAGATCCTCCTTCTCCATCGGCGGGCGCTGGCGGAGGCTATCCGTCACTGTGGCAGTGGTGTCCGGGTTGGGCGAGTTGACATGCAGCCTTGCCGCCTGAGCCACCTCCGGGTCTGCAGATGCCTCCAGACGTTCCAGCACGTCCGCCGGTACGCAGGGATTCACCAGCAGCGACAGCAGCAGATTGCGGTCGTCATCCCTGGCGGCGAGGCGCAGGAAGCCCTCCGGCACCATCTCCCGCTTCAGCAGACTGGCCACGGTACTGCGGGGCCACTGATCCAGCAGGCCGGGGTTCTCCAGCAGCAGCAGGTCAAACACCGGGTTATCTAGCAGCTGTTCCGGGAACTGACTCCCGAGGTCCATCAGCAATTGGGGCGGTGTGGACGGATTGGCCACCAGGGCCTTGCGGATGGCCTTATCGGCAGTGTGGGAGAGGTCCTCCAGCAGGTCCGGAGGCGCTGCCGGATTGGCTGCCACCACCTTGGTCAGCTTCGGGTCCGCCGCCAGTTCCTGCAGGCGTTCAGGAGCGGTTTCGGTACTGGCAGCTTCCTGCTTTGGAGTCAGTTTCTTCGGAGCCATACCAGGACACCTGCCGGAAGGAATCTAAAAACAACCCAAAGATAAACATTCAGGGCTCGATCAGGTCCAACAGGGACCCCTCGGCGTTCACGAGGCGATGACGCTTGCCGGTGCTGGCGGCGCGGGCGCGGGCGACCTGGTAGGCATCCGCCTCGTGGTGCTTGGTCTGGTAGTGCTGCCAGCGACCGAACTGGTCCTGGTATTCGATGGCGATGCGGATCATCTCAGGGCTCCGGAAACAGGGATACAAAGATGGAGACTCAGGAGAGCCAGGACTGAACCCGGGCGGTCGCCGCCTCCAGCTCCAGGGCTTCCAGGGGCAGCGGTCGTACCCATTCCTGCTGCTGGTCGTAGACGGAGAGCAGCACCACTGCCGGATCGGTTTCCCCGGGTTTGACCGCCAGGGTGATGGTTTCGCGGCTGAGGCGATCGCCCACCGCCAGCAGGGAAGGCACCAGACTGCGGGCCGCCGCCGTACTGATGCCGGTGGACAGCCAGATTCGCTCAGCTTCGGTTTCGACGCACAGCGACAGCTTGCGCACGGGCTCTCCCCGCCGCTCGACGGTGACCGCCTCGACCGCCACCAGACGACCGGTGAGGAAGCGCTCGGCAATGGGCACCCGGTTGCTGTCCGCATCCAGGCCGTACCAGCAGCTGTCTTCGGCATTACCGGTACCCGTGCGCCCGATGAAGACGGTACGACCGGGACGGCCACTGCGACCGTGGTGGAAACCGCTCATGACCTCGGGCTGCTGCCGGGGCAGACCGGCGATCGCCTCCAGAGCCGCCGCAATGCGGTCGAACAGCACTTCGGTTTGTGTGGACATCAGCAGATCAGACATGGAGAACTCCAGGGTGGAAACAGATGAGTGATTGCGACTGGCATTCAGACGTCCGGCACGAGGCAGAGCAGTTCCTGCAGCAGCGGCGTCAGGCGATCCGCCAGACCGGGCAGCTCACTCTCCTGCAGGTGCAGCTGCAGGAGACGTACTTCCGTACAGAGGGAACGCAGCGATGAGGTCTGCGGCAGTTGCGGACCGGCCTGGGGCCATTCCAGCGCCCGATGGCGGCGGCGACGGTGGCGCGCGGGATCGATTTCGAAGGCGGACAGGGGTTCGAGGGACATCGCTTCAGACCGACTGCTCGATACCCATGAATATACGCAATTTATGCGCATATTTCAAGCGCACGAAAGAAATATGCGCATATAACTTGCGGACAGCCTGCCCCAGCCTGAAGATGGGGACAGAGTTGGCGAAAAACGATGCGGCGAGCCCGGGTCAATCTGACGCTCCTGCCGGATGTCCGGGACGATGCAGCCCTGATGGCCCTGGCCGCAGGCTTCATCCACGGCGATCGCGGCTCCATCGCCCAGCTGACCGAGGCGATGCTGTCCGGGCAGTCGGCCCTCGACCCCGGGGCGCTGCGCCCCTGCCTGGCGCTGGTCGCCATCCCGCCGCTGTTCGAGGCGATCGCCCGCCAGCACCCCTTCACCGTTCACTACGACAGCGGCCGCAGTCAGTTCAGCATTCGCTGCGACTGGGGCGAGATTCTCACCCGCGAAGGAACGGCCTACCTCTCCTGCCACGGCAGCAGCGACCACCCCAGCCGGGAACTGCCCGGGCTGGAGAACAACTGGCTGCTGCGGCTGGACCGGATCCGCCGCACGGACCCGGAGGAGGGCTCCTGGGGCGAACCCCGGCAAGCCCTGGCCCGTCTGCACCTTTTCGGACGACTGGCGGACAACTTCCGGGCTGGAGCCGGAGATCGGATCAATGGCTGGCTGGATACCCCGGCGGGAGATGCCCTGGTGGTCGAGCGTTCCTTCCGCCACGGCTGGCTGCTGCGTCAGCAGGTGCTGGCCTGGGGTGACGCGGTGGAACTCGTCACCCCCGAGGAACTCCGCGCCGACATTCGGCAGGCACTGACCGCCGCCTGTGCCCGATACAGCAGCCGTTAGACTCGTTCTGCCGGTCGCGTCCGTAGGCGGTCGACCACCGTAGCTCCATCACCCCAAGGCCCCATGACAGAACAGGGAGGAGCCCGCGCCAACAAGTCCGGCCGGGTTCTGGAAAGTCTGGTTGAGAATGTGATCCGTGGCTTTGCACCGGATGTGCTGGAACTGCCCTGGCGGGACTGGCAGCAGACCGAGCGGGCAAAGTTTCCGGCCCTGATTCGCCATGTCCCCTACACGACGCTCTACGGCACCCAGGGCAAATCGGAGTTTGTCCTCTATCTGCAACCGGAGCGGAGCATCCGCATCGAATGCAAGTGGCAGAGCAGTTCCGGGTCCGTGGACGAGAAGTTTCCCTACATGCTGGCGGGTCTGCTGCGCTGCGAGGAATCCGAGGTGATCATCCTCGTGGATGGGGGTGGGGCCAAGCCCCAGGCGGTAAAGTGGCTGCGGGCTGAGGCCGAGCGTCAGCGGGCCATCAAGCCGGTCGCCGTGATGAACATGACCGAGTTCACCATCTGGGCGCAGCGAGGGATGCAATGAGCGACATCGCCAATGTCAACCAGCTGGCCTACGTGGGTCGCAAACCCGGCAGCCGTGACAGTGACAGCTGGTACACCCCCGCCGTCTACTGCGAGGCGGTCCGTCAGGCGCTGGGGGGTGTCATCGACCTCGATCCCTTCTCCTCGGAGCTGGCCAACCGCACCGTTCAGGCCCACCGAATCCTCACGGAGGCGGACGATGCCCTCGTCTGTCCCTGGCCCCAGGTGCGCACCGCCTTCATGAATCCGCCCTACTCGGCGGGCCTGTGCGGCAAGGCGATCGCCCGCTTCGTGCAGGAATTCCGCAACGGCACCTTCGAGGAAGGGATCGTGCTGGTGAACAACGCCACCGAAACCCGCTGGTTCCAGCAGATCGCCCGGGCTGCGTCAGCGCTGTGCTTCACCGACCACCGCATCCAGTTCGAGTCCCTGGATGGCAAGCGCTCGAGCAACAACACCCGCGGCCAGTGCTTCCTCTACCTGGGGCCGAATCCGGCACCGTTTGCCCAGGTGATGAGCTTTGGCCTGATCACCTATCTGACACCTCAGGCCTCAGATAACGATCAACTGTCCCTGCTGGGCTCGGACTCAAAGCCAGGTGCCGCCGCGCAGATGGCCCGATAGGGACAGCTCCTGCAGACCTGTCCGGGCTGGGGCTTGAAATCACCGCGCAGAAGTCGGTCTGCAGCCAATTCCACCGTTTCGAGAAAGTCACCCAAGTCCAGCCAGTCGAGGCTGTCGTGGCGCAGCCAGGCGATCGCCCCCCGCTCCACCTGGAGGGCGCGGGCGTAGGCCCAGAGCTGTAGGCGGTGGTGATCCGGCTGGC
>CAWUMD010000125.1:0-7533 GCA_963923365.1 uncultured bacterium | reverse complement strand
AGTCGTCGAGGACGTCAAACCATCCCCGCTGCTCCGGCGCGCGCCCAACTGCAATGGTCATCGTACGAAGAACCTTGAATTGCGAGTTTTAGGGGGTTGTCCACACCATCATATCGATTCCCAGATTTTTTACAATCCGATACGAATTGCTCAGACTGAAGGCAGGGACTGGGTTTAAGCTTTTTTACCTATCTTCCGCAGACCAGTGGGATCCGCGCCGGAATCGGTTCGGTTTCCCCGCTCTGGCCCCGTTAGAATCGGGACTGTTCCGCCCCCCCAGACCTATGGCTTCGAAGAGCACCGCTGCCCCCAAGGGCTCCACGGTATTGCGCAAGACCATCCTCGGCTCCCGCCGCCCCAGCAATTATTTCTGGGCGATCGCCGTCACCGTCGGGGGTCTGGGCTTCCTGCTGGCGGGCATCTCCAGCTATACCCAGGTCAACCTGCTGCCCTTCTCGGAACCGACGAAGCTGGCCTTCCTGCCCCAGGGGCTGGTGATGGGGATCTACGGCACCGCCGCCCTGCTGCTGGCCAGCTACCTCTGGGCCGTGATCAGCCTCGATGTCGGCGGGGGCTACAACGAATTCAGCAAGGACAGCAACCGCGCCACCATCTTCCGCTGGGGCTATCCCGGAAAAAACCGCAAGGTCGAGGTCAGCTACGACCTGAACCAGATCCAGGCGGTACGGGTGGACATCAAGGAAGGGCTCAACCCGAAGCGGGCCCTCTATCTGAAGGTGAAGGGCAAGGGGGACATCCCCCTCACCCGCGTCGGCCAGCCCCTGCCCCTAGCGGAGCTGGAAGTGGAAGGGGCCCAGCTGGCCCAGTTTCTGAGCGTGCCCCTGGAGGGTCTCTGATGCAGCGTTCCTGGGTGCGTCTCGGGGCCATCCTGCTGGCCCTAAGCCTCAGTTTCAGCGTCGGGCTGACGGCCTGTGCCGCTACCCCTTCGGCCAGTCCCGGCAGCAGCCCGGCGATCGCTGGGCTGCCCCGACTCCAGGGCAGCGCCACGGTGGAGCTCAAGGTCAAGGGCCAGCCGATTGTGATCGAGGTCTACGGGGCCGATGCACCGATTACCGCAGGCAATTTCGTCGATCTGGTCAATCGCGGCGTCTACAACGGCACCGTCTTCCACCGGGTGGTGCGCGAACCCCAACCCTTCGTGGTCCAGGGCGGCGATCCCCAGGGCAAGGATCCCAAAATCCCCCCCTCGCGGCTGGGCACCGGCAGCTACCGGGATGAGCAGACCGGACAGCCCCGCTACATTCCCCTGGAGATCACCCCGGAGAATGCCAACGCCCCGATCTACAGCCGCACCTTTGAGCAGGCCGGTGTGACGGCGGCTCCCAAGCTGCGACACTTCCGGGGGGCAGTGGCCATGGCCCGGGCCCAGGACCCCGATTCTGCCTCGGCCCAGTTCTACATCGCCCTCACCGACCTGGGCTTCCTCGATGGCAACTACGCGGTCTTCGGGCGGGTGACCAAGGGGATGGAGATCGTGGACCGGATTCAGGCAGGCGATCGCATCGAATCGGCCAAAGTGCTCTCCGGCCTGGATGAGCTGAAACGCTAGATGGGGGAGCGGCTGCCGGAGTTGACCGAACTGGAACTACCCCCTGGTAGTCTTGCCCAACTGGAGGCAGCTGAACGGCAGTGGCGGTTCTGGCGGCAGGACAGTCCTGCCACTGCTGTTGTGCAGCGCTCCGACGAGGCCTGCCAGCCCGAGTGGGATGTGATCATCGCCGGGGCCACCCTCGGCGTCTTTGTGGGCGCGGCCCTGGCCCGGCAGGGGTTCCGGGTCCTGCTGCTGGAGCGGGGGGAACTGCGGGGACGGGAGCAGGAGTGGAACATCGCCCGCCAGGAGCTGCAGAGTCTGCGGTCACTGGAGCTGCTCACTCCGGACCAGCTGGAGGCCTGTATCGTCTCCGAATTCAACCCAGTGCGGGTGCACTTCGATGCGGGCCCCGACTGGTGGGTCCGCGATGTCCTCAACCTGGGTGTCGACCCGGTGCGGCTGCTGGCAGCACTGAAACAGACTTTCCTGACCGCGGGGGGCCACCTACAGGAGCAGTGCCCCTTCGAGACCGTCAGCCTGCACAGGGACGGAGTAACGGTTCGCGCCGGGGGACAGAGCTGGCGGGGGCGCCTGCTGCTCGATGCCATGGGCCACGGATCGCCCATCGCCCGCCAGGCCCGCAACGGTCGGAAACCTGACGCCCTCTGCCTGGTGGTGGGTAGCTGCAGCCAGGGTGCGGGAGATGGCGATCGCACCAGCGCCGACCTGATGGCCTCCTTCACCCCCATCGAGCAGGGCTGCCAGTATTTCTGGGAGGCCTTTCCCGCTCGGGAGGGCCGCACCACCTATCTGTTCACCTATCTCGATCCGGGCGCCGACGCCCCATCCCCCCGGCAACTGCTGAGCGACTACCTGCGCCTGCTGCCCCAGTACCAGGGCTGGGACCTGAGCCAGCGTCAGTTCCAGCGACTGCTCTGCGGCGTGCTGCCCAGCTGGCGCCGCAGCCCCCTGCGGACACCCTGGGCCCGGGTGCTGTGCATCGGCGACAGCAGCGGTCTGCAATCGCCCCTCAGCTTCGGCGGCTTCGGCTCGCTGCTGCGGCATCTGCCGCGGCTGGTGACAGGGCTGACAGAGGCCCTGGGCAGGGATTACCTGGATAAGCCCGATCTGGATGCACTCCTGCCGTACCAGCCCAACCTGGCGGTGACCTGGATGTTCCAGCGCAGCATGAGCCTGCGCCCCGGGGAATCGGTGGCGGATCCCCAGCGAATCAACCGTCTGCTGGTGGCCGTGTTCGGGATCATGACCGGACTCGGCGATCGCACCCTCAAGCCCTTCCTGCAGGATGTGATCCGCTGGCCGGGGCTGGCTCTGACCCTGCTGCTGGCGGGACTGCGCCATCCGCTGCTTGTCCTGCGGCTGCTGCCGGTGCTGGGGATCCCGGCCCTGGTGAGCTGGAGCGGCCACTTCGCGATGCTGGGGCTCTACACCCTGCTGAACGGGCTGGCCCCCCTGCTGCGGCCACTGCTGGCGATCCTGCCGCCCCGGGCCCGCTATCGCTGGAGCCGCCGCCTCGAGGGCTGGCGCTACGGTAGTGGAGCCGACCATTCCCCAAGCCGCCCGTGACCGCTGCCCGCCAACTGTTTCTGGAGGCGATCGCCGCCCCGGACCCCGCCATCGATCTGGCAGAAGCAGCCCTGGCGATCGCGGCGGAAGAGGAGCCGGATCTGCCCCTGGCCCCCTATCGACAGCAGCTGGAGCAGATGGCCGAGGAGCTGCATGCCCAGTTACCGGTCGAGCCCTACCCGTTGCGCCGCATCCAGGCCATCAACCGCTACCTGTTCGAGCAGCAGGGCTTCCACGGCAACCGGCGGGCCTACTACGACCCGGCTAACAGCCTGCTGCCCCGGGTGCTGGAGCGCCGCACCGGCATCCCGATTACCCTCTCGCTGGTCTATCTGGAGCTGGCCCGCCGTATCGGCCTGCCGATGGTGGGCATCGGTCTGCCGGGCCATTTCCTGATCCGTCCGGAGTTCGACGGCACCGGCATCTTCGTGGATCCCTTCCACGGGGGGGACCTGCTGTTCGAGCAGGACTGCGCCGACCGGCTACAGGCACTCTACGGCGAGCCGGTTTCCCTGCGTCCCGAATACCTGGCCCCGGTGCAGGGGCGTCCGTTCCTGGCACGGATGCTGCAGAATCTCAAGGGCTGTTACCTCCAATCCAGCCAGCTGGAACGGGCCCGCCGCTGTCTGGATCGGCTGCTGCTGCTCTCCCCGGACGATCGCCACAGTCTGCGGGAGCGGGGGATTCTCAGCTGCCATCTGGAGTACTGGCCCGAGGCCCGTCAGGATCTCGAGGCCTACCTGAGGCGCTGGCCCGACGCCGAGGACGCCGCCAGCATCCGTCACCTCCTGGAGCGGATGCCTCTGGCCTTCTGAGCCCATTGCTAGCATGGTGCCGTCCCGCCGGTTGAGTCCCATGGTCCGTGCTGCTTCGATTCTCGGTCTGACGCCCCTGCTGCTGGCGATCGCTCCCCTGGCCCCCGCCCAGGCCCTCGATCGGCTCGTGATCCTCTACGGCAGCCTGCCTCCGGTAACCCTGCAACTGCAGGAACTGAGCAGCTTCGCCAGCTCCGGCCAGGCCTCGCCCAACCTCAGCAGTCTCTTCGGTCTGGGCAATCTGAAGCCCGAAAAACTGCGCACCATGCTCAACACACCCCTGCCAATCAGCGGTGCCCAGTACGGGCAGGTGATCCAGAGCGGGCTGGTGGGCGACATTCTCAAGGAATTTCAGCAGTCCCTCGGGCTCCAGCCGGGTCAGCCCCTGACGGGCTCCAACCTGGAACAGACCCTGCGGCCCATCGGGGGCCAGCCCCAGATTTCCGTGGTTCAGGCGATGGGGGCTCTACCCTACGACAGCCTGACCATCGACGCGGTCAAACTGATTCAGGCCTCGGCCAGCTACGGGGAGCAGCTGCGCAGCCTGGGCATCGACCTCAGTCAGCTGGGCCTCCAACTGCCTGCGCCCGGATCGCCGACCGGAACCTTGCCCGCGACCGGCAACCCCGGTGCCACCAGTCCTGGCACGGCCCCCGCACCCGGAAGCAGCAGCCTCGTTCCGGCAACCCCCGCTTCCTCGGTCACTCCGGCGGCAGCCCCCGCCCCAACTCAGCCTCAGCCCTGATCGTCCGCCAGGGCCAGCTGGCGGATGCGCTCGAGCTGAGCTGCCATATCCCGGTCGGTCAACGGTGCCCCGAACCGTTCATAACCCCAGGCCACCACCCGGTTGGGGATGGTGAACTCGAAGCGGTTGCGCAGCTGACAACCCACGTCGGTCGCCACCCAGCTCCAGTGGTCCTCACCCACGAAGAACCCCTCGAAGGCCCAGTGGATCCGCCCGGGTTCCCGCCGCACCACCTGGCTGATCAGGGATGGTTCCAGTCCCGGAATCGCCAGGGTGAAGCGGCTGCGACCTCCCAATTCGGTGGACCAGGGCCCCTCCACAGGCACCGGTTCAATCCGCAGCAGCGGATGCAGCCAGCGCCGCATCCGTTCCAGGTCGGTGAAGCAACGCTCGACCGCAGCCGGAGACGCTTCAATCAGAATGTCGTTTTCGATGATCGCCATGGCACCGGAGCGGGACTGCTGTTCACCTTATCCGCATTCGCAGCCCCAGGCCGTGGTCGGGGCTGCAACCATGCAGGCGATCGAGACGCAGCTGTTTGCCGCCGGGATGCCGGTGGCCGCACTGATGGAGAAGGTGGCCGGGCGGATCGCCGCCCGAATTCGCGAGCGCTACCCCCAGCCCTGCCGGGTAGGCGTCCTGGTGGGACCAGGCCACAACGGTGGCGATGCCCTGGTAGTGGCCCGGGAGCTGCACCATGCGGGCCATGCCGTCAGTCTCTGCTCCCCGTTTGAACAGCGCAAACCCCTGACCGAGGCGCACTGGCACTATGGCCAATGGCTCAGGCTACCCTGCGTCAGCGATCCCGCCGAGCTGGACCCCCAGCTCTGGGTGGACGGCTGGTTCGGATTCGGGCTCGAGCGGGAGATAGATCCGCCCCTGGCGGCGGCGATCGCCCGGGTCAATGCCCACCCCGCCCCGGTGGTCGCCATCGACCTGCCCAGTGGTCTGCACACGGACCGGGGGCATCCCCTCGGTGCCGCCATCCGCGCCGACTGGACCCTCTGCCTGGGCCTGTGGAAGCAGGGGCTGTTCGAGGATACGGCCCGTCCCTGGGTTGGCGAGGTCGAATGTCTGGGTTTCGATATCCCCCCAGCGGCGATCGCCCGCGAACTGGGGGAATCGGCACCGGCGCAGCACCTGACGCTGGCCGATCTGACGACGGGACTGCCGTTGCCCCTGGAGGCTGACAGTCATAAGTACCGGCGCGGTCATCTGCTGCTGATCGCCGGGTCCCATCGCTATCGGGGTGCCCCCCTGCTGGCCGGGCTGGCGGCCCGCAGCAGTGGGGTCGGCATGCTCACCCTGGCCGTCCCCCGGAGTCTGGCCAGCGGTCTCAGCCTGGAACTGCCGGAGGCGCTGGTGCTGCCCTGCCCGGAAACCCCGGCGGGAGCGATCGCCACCCTGCCTGCGGAGCTGAGCCGCTACGACGCGATCGCCTGCGGTCCCGGGCTGGACCGGGACGCCCACCCCTGGCTGCAGACAGTACTCGACAGCGATCGCCCCCTGGTGCTGGATGCGGATGCATTGACCTGTCTCTCACCCTGGCAGATCCCCCCTCGGACGGCTCCGACCTGGGTGACACCCCATGGCGGCGAATTCCAGCGGCTCTGGCCGGGGCTGAACGACCATCCCAGCTGGGCCGCAGTGACAACCGCAGCCCGGCAGGCCGGGATGATTGTGATCCGCAAAGGCCCCTGTACCCACCTTGCGGATGCCGAGGACAGACTGCGCATCTGGGGCAGCGGTACGCCAGCCCTGGCCCGGGGCGGCAGCGGCGATGTGCTTACGGGGCTGCTGGGCGGCCTGGCGGCGATCGCCAACCGCACCGGACAGGCCCCGTTAGCCGTAGCCAGCACCGCCGTGATCTGGCATGGTGCCGCCGCCCGTGACCTGGCACGCCAACGGTCTCCCCTGGATGTCAGTGCCAGCCGCCTGGCTGAATTCCTCGGTCCCTGGCTGGCCCAGCACCTGAGTCAGGCCTGACGGCAACGGCGGCGTCCGCTGCTCACCTGCCAGCGGGACTCCTGACGGGCATAGAGGTCGCGCAGGAAGGCGATCGCCGAGGCACGGCAGGGAAACGCTTTCGGCTCCCCATTCACCTCAACGAACCAGGTATTTGCAGAAGTAACAGTATTCACAGACATAACAGTGTAGAAAATCTGAAAATGTAGTGGAGCACACGCCCAGGCTAGAGCCTAGACGTTAAGAATCGTTTAGCTGGCGGCAAAAGTTTTCTGTATTTTGTGCCACCGTTGGTGGCGGCGCAATTCCTGAAGACAACCTTAAATAGTTCGTTTTTCTGTCGCCCGGCGTTGCATGGTTATTAATGGTTTCGAGGGGACCACATGACCAGTTCATCCGCCCACGCCGTCGCGACTCTCCAGCGTCGCACCCGGGACAACGTCAGCTGGTATCTCAGCTCCATCGGCCGTATTCCCCTGCTGACGCCCGCCCAGGAAATCGAGCTCGGCCAGAAGGTGCAGGTGATGATGCCCCTGCTGGAGGTCCCCGAGGCCGAACGCACCGCCGAACAGAACCAGGCGATTCAGATTGGGGTGCGGGCCAAGGACCGGATGATCCGGGCCAACCTGCGTCTGGTGGTCAGCGTCGCCAAGAAATACCAGGGCAAGGGGCTGGAGTTCCTGGATCTGATTCAAGAGGGAGCTCTGGGCCTCGAGCGGGCCGTTGAGAAATTCGACCCGGGCAAGGGCTATAAGTTCTCCACCTACGCCTTCTGGTGGATCCGCCAGAGCATGACCCGGGCGATCGCCTGCCAGTCGCGCACGATCCGCCTGCCGGTGCATGTCAGTGAGCGCCTCGCCACGATCCGC
>CAWUMD010000124.1:0-7534 GCA_963923365.1 uncultured bacterium | reverse complement strand
GGTTGTCGGGGTAGCAGGTGCCGCTCATCCCCATCTGCTTGCCGGGCATGAACTCGAGGGAACCGTGGGTGCCGAAATGCAGCACCGCATCCGCGCCCCAGATGTGATTCAGGTAGGTGTAGTAGGCGGCGAAACCGTGGTGGGGGCTGGCGCTGCGGCTGTAGAGCAGCATCATCGGGTCGCCTTCGTAGCCGAAGGTGGGCTGCACGCCGACGAAGATGTTGCCGAACTGCTTACCGAAGATCAGCAGGTTCTCGCCATCGCTGTTCAGGTTCCCCGGCGGCGGACCCCAGTTTTCCTCGAGGCGCTGGCTGTAGGGGGTGAGCTTCTGGTACTCGGCCACCGACATCCGGTAGGCGATGTTCAGTTCCGGCGCCGCGTACTGGGCCTGGGCGTCGTGGATCACCGCCTCCATCAGTTCCTTCGACGTCTTCGGCAGACCGTCGACCTTGTAGCCCGCCTTCTTCATCTCCTCCAGCACCCGGTGGATGGAGCCGAAGACATCGAGGTAGGCGGCGGTACCGACGTTGCCTTTGTCCGGCGGGAAGCTGAAGACGGTGATCGCCAGCTTCTTGGTGGCGCGGGGGGTAGTGCGCAGGCTGGCCCACTTGATCGCCCGCTCGGCGATCATCTCGACGCGGTCCTGCAGAGTGTGGGCTTTGCCGGTGGCGTCATCGCGACCGGAGAGCACGATCGGTTCGATCGCTCCGTCCAGTTCGGGGATGGCGATCTGCAGCGCCACCTGCACCGGGTGCAGACCCAGGTCGCTGTCCTGCCATTCCTCGGTGGTCTGGAAGACCAGGGGCAGAGCGACCATATAGGGCCGGTTGAGCTTCTTCAGGGTCTCGATCGCCTTGGGGTGGTCCTGACGGGCAGGGCCACCCACCAGGGCGAAGCCGGTCAGGGACACCGCCGCATCGACGATCGCCTGCTCGGGGTTGAGCGGGTCGAAGAAGTACTGCTGGACTGGCTTGGAGAAGTCGAGGCCGCCATTGAAGACGGGAATCACCTTGGCACCGCGGTACTCCATTTCCGAGACCACCGCCACGTAGTGGGCGTCATCGCCGGTGACCAGGTGGCTGCGCTGCAGCACCAGACCGATGGTTGGGCCGGTCTTGGTGGCGGGGTCGATGTCCTTGCGGGACTGGTACCAGTTCAGGTACTCCTTCAGGTCCTCGAACATCTGGGGCGCCAGGGGGTGCCAGATGCCCTGATCGGGGTAAACCACCGGCTCCTCGAAGGCGACCTCGACGTCCGTGTCCTTCCGGAACACGTAGCGGTCGGCAATCATCAGCAGGAAGTTCTCCAGGTTCTCGGGAGAACCGCCCAGCCAGTACTGGAAGCTGAGCATGAAGTTGCGGGCGTCCTGGGCCTTCTCCACCGGCAGGTACTTGAGCACGGTGGGCAGGGTGCGCAGCAGCTTCAGCATTGCGTCCTGGAAGCCAGCGCCGCCCGCTTCCTTGCGCTTCTTCATGAAGCCGGCGATCGCGCTCTTGCTCTGGCCGAGCTGGGCCATGGAGAAGCTGCCCAGCTTGTTGAGGCGCATCACCTCGGGCATGGAGGGGAAGACGATGGCGGCGTCGAGGCGATCGCGGTGGGGGCGCACAGCCTCCTCCACCTTGCCTGCCAGGTCCTCGATGAAGATCAGCGAGGCGATGAAGATGTTGGCCTCGGCGACATCGGCCTTGAAGGCCTCGAAGTTCTCGGGATCGCGCAGCTCCTCAATCAGGTAGCCGCTGATATCCACCGCCACGCTGGAGTTATTGGCGTTGATCGACCGCACGGCGGCGGACAGCGCGCTCTGGTACTGCGCCTCCAGCACGACGTAGACCACCTTCACCAACGACCGGCCGTCGATGCTTTCCGGCTGGATGCGGCGAATCGCGGACTTGACTTGGGTGAACATGCGGTCGGACTCCTTGATGGTTCTCGCGCTGCGCCTTCGCCGAGACAACGGCGACAGCACCGGGAATGCCCGTCATACAGGGGTTTCCAGACTTGATTATGAAGCAGCCGCCCCGCCTGGAGACTGAATCGGACCATCGCGGGACACAATTTGATAAAGAATCGGAAACATTCCGTAACAATCCGTTACAAGAGTGAACGCATCGGCTGGGTCCAGCCGTAGGGGGGAGAGTATGACCACGAATCCGGATCAGATGCCGCTGCAGGCCGATCAGGCCACTGTGGAGGCGTTGATGGCCCAGGAGCAGCGTGATCGCCGCCAGCGTCATCCCTGGACCTTCACCGACCTGAACGGCGGCTGGCGGCTGGTGTTCGTGGCTCCGAAGCAGCGCCCCGGTCAGCCCCAGGCCCCCGGTCCCTGGGCCTCCCGGCTGTTTCAGGCTCTGGGGGCGACGATCCGCTTCGATGCGCCCGATCCGGGCGGGATCGGCCAGGTCCGCAATCAGGTGCAATTGGGGCCGCTGCAGCTGCAGTTCCAGGGCCCAGCCCGCTTCTTCCCGGGCCGGAACGTCCTGCTGTTCGACTTCACCCGCCTGGCACTGTGCTGGGGCGATCGCCCCCTCTGGCAGGGATTCGTCGGTCGGGGAGAGGCCGGAGAGCAGTCCTTCACCACCACGCCCGCCCGGCAGTTGCCCCTGTTCGCCTTCTTCTGGATCGGGCAGCAACGCCTCGCCGCCCGGGGCAAGGGCGGCGGACTGGCAGTCTGGGAGAAGACCGACTAACGCCCTCGCCCTCGCCCTCGCTCAGGCGATTTCCGGCTCAAACACCGGCGCCGCAACCAGATCCGTCTGGGTCGTGCGGATCTGCTCATTCAGCTGGTCGATGTAGCGCCGCTCCTCGTCGAACAGCCGCTGGAACTGCAGCGCCTCGCCGTTCAGTTCCTCCCAGAGCAGGTGCATCGCCAGCTCCGGGTCCTCCGCCGACAGATCCGACGGCTCCCCGCTCAGCAGGGTCTCGATGCAGCGCTCCAGGGACTGGATGTTCTGCCGCTGCCAGGAATCAAGCAGGTGGCGGCAGCGTTTGTCGCAGCGCAGCTTCTCCAGGCTGGCCGCCGCCTGGCGCACCCCCAGGGTCGGCCGCCGCAGGTCCGCTGCGGTGGTTTCGCTCAGGTAGAGCAGCGACTCCATTCGCCGCAGCAGATCCAGGGGCAGATCCGGGCTCTGGTCCCGCAGGATCGCCAGCAGATCGATCTCGCTCAGCAGCTCCGGTTCACCACCGCCCCGGTCGATCGCCTGCAGCCCCTCCAGACCCAGGTGGGCCTCCTCGATCTCCACGATCAGGCCCCAGAGCACCCGGTGCACCTGAATGCCGAAGTTATCCAGCTCGCGCCGCTGCAGTTCCTGGCGCACCATCGGCCGGAAGGGGGGACAGTGGAGGTAGACCCGCAGCAACTGCGCCTCCGCCAGCTCGCGGCGGCTGGTATCCCCCGGCTTCTCCCAGCGACGGGACTGACCGTGCCAGCGCTGGCCCTTGACCAGCGATCGCAGGTCCTGCTCCAGCTGCAGCGCCTGCCGGGAGACGCCCCGCCCCAGCCGCTCGGCACAGGCCTGGATGTAATGGCTGCGCAGGGGGGCGTTGGGCAACTTGCCCAACAGGGCCACCAGCGCCTGGATCGCCTGCTGGAACTGATCCCCCTGCTCGAGGTCCTTATCCGCCAGGAGGCGGTCGATCTGCCAGTCGAGCCAGAGGGGAGCGCTGTTGAGCAGGTCCCGGTACCCCTCGGGTCCGGCCTGCTTCAGGTACTCGTCCGCATCCTTGCCGCCGGGCAGGTTGATCACCCGTAGCTGTAGCTGGCCCTGGTAGGCCAGATCCTCGACCTCGCTGATCGCCCGCTCCGCCGCCTTCGCGCCCGCCTTATCGGCGTCGAAGTTGAGCACGATCTGCTTCGACTCGGTGTACCGCAGCAGCTGGCGCACCTGGGCCGCGCTCAGGGCCGTACCCATGGCGGCAACAGCGTTGGTGATCCCCGCCGCGTGCAGGGCAATCACATCGAAGTAGCCCTCCACCACCACCGCCTGGTCGAATCCGGCGATCGCCTGGCGGGCCTTGTCGAGGCCGAACAGCACCTGGCCCTTGTCGAATAGCGGCGTCTCGGGGGAGTTGAGGTACTTCGGCTCCTCACCACTGAGGGTTCGCCCGCCGAAGCCGATCACCCGCCCCTGACTGTCGTGGATCGGGATGATCAGCCGATCCCGGAAGCGGTCGTAGAAGCCCTTGCCCGAGCGGCGGGGCAGGGCCAGACCGGCCTGCTCCACCAGGTCAGCGCTGTAGCGCTTCTGAGCAACCAGATATTCGTAGAGGCCCGCCCAGGCCCCGGGCGCATAGCCCAGCTGGAAGCGCTGGATCGTCTCCTCGCTCAGGCCCCGTTCCTGCTTCAGGTAGGTGAGGGCCATGGCCCCCTGGGGCTGGCGCAGGGCGTGCTGGAAATACTGGGTGGCACTGGCCACCACCTCGAACAGCTGCTCCTTCAGGGAGAGCTGCCGCTGGTACTCCTCCCGCTGCTGCGGCTCCAGGGTCTGGACGGGGATCTGGTAGCGCTGGGCCAGCCCCAGCACCACATCCGCGAAGGGCTGCTTGCCCAGTTCCATCAGGAACTTGATCGCATTGCCCCCGGCCCCGCAGCTGAAGCAGTAGTAGAACTGCTTACCCGCACTGACCGTGAAGCTGGGTGACTTGTCGTCGTGGAAGGGGCACAGCCCCACCAGGTCCTTGCCCCGTTTCTTCAGCACAACGTGCTCGGAGACGACATCGACAATGTCGGCCCGCTGTTTCACCGCCTCGACGGTGTCGGGATGCAGCCGCAGGCTATCCATGGACGCGCAGGAGGAAGCTCCATTCTGACGGGCGATCGCCCCCGGCGGGGGTCCCGGTTAGGGAACCCCCTACACCGGCGGGATATAGAAAGTGCGCCAGCGCTGCTGCCCCTCGGTTTCTCCCGCCGGGCGGGCCAGCCGCCAGGTGCGGGCCTGGACCTGCCGCTGCAGGTAGATCTCGAAGGGCACCTGGGCACTGAGGGTGGCCTGTTCCGCCCGCCCCTGGCGCCAGTCGTAGTCTCCCTCGACCCGGAAGGACGGACGATCGCCGATGGTCAGGGGCGAGACCGCCGCCACCCGCACCCGGGTGACCTTCACCCGGGGGGGCTCCAGCCGCAGTTGCCGCCCCAGTTCCTGCTGGGTCTGTTCCAGCTGCACCTGCAGCCCCGCCCGCACCACGTCCCGGCCCGGCTGACCCATACAGGCAGTCAGCAGCAGGGAGAGCAGAACCACCAGCAGGCCACGCAGCATCGGTCGGATTTCGCGAAAGAATCTTCCAAGTATAGGAATGAGGCCGCTCCCGCCCGATGCCCGAGTCCGACTGCTCCGACGACCGTCTGCTGCGGTATCTGCGCGACCTCACCCCCACCGAGCCCCCACCCCTGGCTGCTCTGCGGGAACGCCTGCGGGAGCATCCCCAGAGCCGGATGCAGATCCCCCCGGAGGTGAGCCGCTTCCTGGCCCTGATCATCGGCCTCAGTGGCGCCCGCGAGGTGCTCGAGATCGGCACGTTTCTGGGCACCAGCGGGCTGGCGATCGCCCTGGCCCTGCCCCCACAGGGACGGCTGGTCAGCTGCGACCACCATCCGACCACCAGTCGTCAGGCCCAGCAGCACTGGAACGAGGCCGGGGTGGGCGATCGCATCGACTTCCGTTTCGGCGACGCCCTGGTCACCCTGGAGCATCTGGCCCGGGAGCAGGCCCGCTTTGACCTGGTGTTCATCGACGCCGACAAGCGCCGCACCGCCGTCTATCTGGACGCCAGCCTGCCCCTGCTGCGCCCGGGTGGCCTGATCGTGATCGACAACATCCTCTGGGGCGGCGCCGTCGCCGATCCCGACAGCGACGACCCAAGAGCCCGCGCCCTACGGACATTCAATGCGACAATCCGGCAGGATCCACGCCTGGAGGTCAACTTCCTGCCCCTGGGTGACGGTCTGGTCCTGGCGCGAAAACTCCCATGATTGGCTTTCTCAGCGGCCGCCACGTCGGCTGTCAGAAACAGGGCAACCGCACCCAGGTGCTGCTCGACGTTCAGGGTGTCGGCTACGAGGTGCAGGTACCGCCGCGCCTGCTGGCGGAGCTACCCGCCCCCGGCGAGGCCCTCACCCTGCACACCCACCTGCAGCCCCGGGAGGACCAGTGGCTGCTGTTCGGCTTCCTCAGTGCCCCCGAGCGGGACCTGTTCCGCCAGCTGATTGCCGTCAGCGGCATCGGTCCCCAGCTGGGACTGGCCCTGGTGGACAGTCTCGGGCTGAACGAGCTGGTGCAGGCCATCGTCGGCGGCAATACCCGCCTGCTGGCCCGCACCCCCGGCGTCGGCCCTAAGACCGCCGAGCGCATAGCCCTGGAGTTGAAGAGCCGCCTCAGCGAATGGCGCCAGGATGCCGGTCTGACTACCGCCCCCAGCGCCACTCCGGTCGGCTCGGTTCAGGAGGATGTGGAAATGACCCTGCTCGCCCTGGGCTACAGCAGCCGCGAAATCCTCCAGGCTCTAGATGCCGTCGGCCGCAGCTCAGCTCTGAGCAAGAGCGGTGACCCGGAAGCCTGGATCCGCGAGGCGATCGCCTGGCTGAGCCAGTAGCCCGCGTGGTAGACTCATAGACTGCTGAAAAACCCCAATACCATGTCCCTGACCCAAGCCCGCACACAGGAACTGATCGGAACCTACCAGGTGCACGGCACCGACACCGGTTCCGCCGAAGTCCAGGTTGCGCTGCTGACCGACCGCATCTCCAAGCTGAGCCAGCACCTGCAGCAGAACAAGAAGGACCACGCGTCCCGCACCGGTCTGCTGAAGATGATTGGCCGCCGTAAGCGCCTGCTGGCCTACCTGAACCGCCAGGATCGCGACCGTTACAAAGCCCTGATCCAACGTCTGGGCATCCGCGGTTAATTACCGAGATTCCATCGACCATGGCACTGGACACTCCCGAAAACACCCGCGAGTCTCTGCCCTTCGAGCCCAAGGGCAAGAAGGCAAAGGCTCCCAAGGTCCCGGCGACCGCAACCGCCACTGCCAGCAGCAGTCGCAGCAGCGCCGCCGAACGTCGTCGCAACCTCTCCCTTGAGGAGACCCGCATTCCTGACGTCGTCAGCAAGCGGATGGTGCGACGCATCATCGGGTTCTCCGGTCTGCCCTCCGGTCTCGGAATCCTGGTCTTTTTCGCCAGCTACTGGGTCGTGTCCAACGACCTGTTCACTCTGCCGACCTCCGCGGTCGTGCTGGCCTCCATGGGCTGCTTTGGTCTGGGGGTTCTAGGACTCAGTTACGGAGTCCTATCCGCTTCCTGGGAGGAAGCGGAGGAGGGCAGCGCCCTCGGGTTGGCAGAGTTCAGAACCAACGCCGGTCGGATGATTACTGCCTGGCGCGAGGGGCGAGCGAAGTCCTAGGGTCCTGCGGGGCCTTAATGGAAATTAACCGGAAGGGGGGTCGGGTTACCGGCCCCCCTTCGCTATAACCGGGACATCCCTGCGCCCCCCCCCCGCCATGACAGTCCGCCACCGCTACCAACTGCACGAACGGGTCCGCCTGA
>CAWUMD010000123.1:0-7559 GCA_963923365.1 uncultured bacterium | reverse complement strand
CCATGATCAGCGTCGCTTCCAGCACCGGTGCATCGCCGCTCTGGGCGCCGTTCACCTGATAGTGCAGGCCCAGGGGTTCTAGACCGGCGGGTCTCACCTCGGCGGTGGCGCGACCTTCGCCCACCTGCTGCAGCAGACAACGATGGCCCTGCTGCAGACACACCGTCGGCTGGCCGCTACCTTCCAGGCTCACCGCCAGACCCAGGCTGGTGTGGGTTTCGTTGCTCTGCAGCACCACGGCGTTCTCCACTGCGCCGTCCAGGCCATTGCCCCGGCGCTCCAGCCGGGTGACCTCACTGTCGCTGTTCACCTCCGCCTGGGTGTAGGTGGGCACTGTGGCGGTGAACATCACCTCAGCGGCTGTGCCTGCCAGGGCCTGTCCCACCGGGGTGACGCCGAAGCAGGCGGCGGCCAGTGCGGAGAGAGCGAGGGGCAGGCGGTGGACCATACAGGCAGGGGCTGAATGCTGGATTTCCCTACGGTAGAAACCGGCTCGCCCCCGCCGAATCCGCCACGCCGCGCAATTGACCTACGCCATCCGGCTGCATTCTCCCCCCGGCTCTGCGCAGGGTGGCGTGCGTATTTCTGCGGAGAGGGGGGGTGACAACCCTCGTCCCGACTGAGTTGAAGCCGATCTGGAGAACGGCGGGGCGCGCACCTCCCTCCGGCAGAATCAGGGCAGTGATGGGGAGAAGCAACGATGCGTCGTCACCGCCTGACCCTGGGGCTGACCGCCGGGCTGCTGTTCGGTCTGGGCGCCTGCCAGTGGCCCGACTGGCCCCAGCACCAGACCCTGAAGGTTCGCCACCTGGAGCAGGGCTTCGTCAAGGGCAAACCCGTCGAGGCCGAACCCAGCGAGGACGAAGGCACCCTCACCCTCGGCAGCGATTATCTGCGCTTCTGTCCCCCCGATCGGCGGGAGCCCTGTTGGACCGTGGCCGGTCGCTTCCCCGAGCGCAACACCTTCATTGGCAGCTGGACCCCCAGCGACCCCAAAACCGCCGGTCAGGTGCGCAGCCGCTTCGACTGTAAGGTCACAGCTACCCGCATCACCTGCGAGGAGCAGGTCCCCAACGAGGACGGCGACATCGCCCGCGTCCGCCACACCTTCACCCGGCAGATCTGAGGCTCCTCAGCCCTGCTCCGCCAGCCACTGCTCCAGATCTGCAAGGGCGGTGAAGTCCAGCAGCGCTTCGCTCAGGGCCTCCAGCTGCTCCAGCGGCAATGCCTGCACCCGGGCCAGCAGCGACGGTGACAGATTGCCACAGCGCCGGGTCAGCAGCCGTTGCACGAGAGCGCGGGCTTCGTTGCTGCGCCCTTCCTTGAGCCCTTCCTGCAGTCCTTCCTTCAGACCTTCCTGTAGCCCTTCCTTGAGGCCTTCCAGACGTCCTTTCTGCAGCCCTCGGTCCATCACCTGCTGGTAGAGGCGGGTGTTCTCGAACTCTTCCAGAACCAGATTGAGCATGGCCTGAATCTCCTCAAGGCTCAGACGAGGCAGCTTGCATGACAGGATCTGTGTGACCAATTGTAGCTGCGTCTCCCGAGCCAGCTGGTCGCTCGGACCGCTCAGGTAGACCCGTGCCCGTTCCACCGCCGCCGCCTCGGGCAGGGCAATCAGCTGCAGTAGAGCCAGATCTCCGTGCACCGGCGCGATCGCCAGTTCATCCAGGGCCACGATGCTGACGTGTTCCTGCAGCAGTGCCCGATAGGGCACCTCCCAGCCCAGGGTGATGCTGCGACTGGCCACCAGCAGCAGACCTCGCCAGTCCCGTTCCTGGGGCTGCTGGGCCAGATAGAGAAAGAGCGAGGCGAAGTAACGGCGCAGGAACCGCTCATCCGGTTGCATCTGCGCTTCCAGAAAGATCAGCGGCAGCGTCGGTTCCGCAGGGGTAAGCAGTCCATCGAGCCGGAACTCACTGTCCTTGACTACCGGCGCCGAGAACTCCAGCACCGCGCTGTCCGGCAGCCCGCCCAGCAACTCCGCCGCCAGTCCCGGCAACTCCTGGAAGATGCGATAGAAGAGCTTGTCGGTCTTCATCGGGTCTCCGTCGGCAGGCGGCGTGCCCCGAGCCATAGACCCAGGGTCAGCAGCGCCATCGCCACCAGCCCTGCCAGACTCTGGAGCGGGTTGTTCTGCAGCCCCGCCCCCAGGAAGGCCTCATTCAGCGGCGTCACCAGACCGCCCACCTTTAGCTGGTAGTAACCCCAGACCAGCCCGGCATGCACGCCCATGGGCAACCCCAGCCACTGACCGTCTGCCCGCTTCGCCCAAACCAGGGCCAGCCCCAGCAGCAGCAGGGTGAAGAACTGCGGTCGTGTGCCGTGCACCAGGGCAAAGATGACCGCACAGCTGACCAGGGCCGGAGTCGGGCGCAGACTGCGCTCCAGTTCATCCAGCAGCCAGCCCCGGAACAGCAGTTCCTCCGCCAGGGCCGTGCCCAGCCCTGTCAGTGTCCCCTCCGCCAGAAAGCGGGGAAACTGTGGCGACGGCCCGTTCCACTGCTGCCAGCCACAGAGAATCTGCAACCCGAACAGGCCCCAGACTGCCAGTAACCCGACAGCGAGACCGAGGAGCAGCGATCGCCCCATGCGACCACTCCACTCCCAGCCCAGACGGCGGAAGGGACGGGCCTCGCCGTGTACCCGGCGTTCCCACAGCCGCACCCAACCCAGGAACAGCAGGTAGAGCCAGACCAGGGCCAGGATGCTGCGCAGATTTGCGTCCGGCACCGTCAGCACAATCGGCAGCCCCACGGGCAGCCAGACCAGGGCGAGAATCCCGAGAAATGCCAGCAGGCGCAGGGGCAGCGGCCACTGCCGTAGCCGGGCGAGGTCAATCGCCACTACTCGTCGGCTTCCAGACTGCTGCTCAGGCCCTTGCTCTTGAGCATCTCGCAGTAGAACTCGGCCGGTTCCAGGGCACAGGTAATCACCAGCGCTTTGCCGCTCAGGTGGGCTTCCATCATGATTTCCACCGCCTGCTCCTGGGTGAGGGCGGGGACTGTCTGCATCAGCGACATGACCACGTGCTCCATGCTGTTGTGGTCGTCGTTGTGCAGCAGCACCCGGTAGCGGGGGGCCAGTCTGCGGACGGTTTCCGGCTTCTGAAGGGTTTCGACGGCCATAGGGCAATCCAGTGCGGTGACAAGGGAGAAAAACGGACGGTTCGACGCGGGCGCCTGGCCCGGACATGCGGTCGATCCGTCTCTCTATTCTCCGAAGTCACCGGGGTTTGTCAATTTTGCGGCGGGGAGGGCGATCGCCCTCCCCGGGATGGTCTAGAAGCCGATGGCGCGGATGCGGCGCATCGCTTCATTGACGTTGTCGCGGCTGTTGAAGGCCGAAATCCGGAAGTAGCCTTCCCCGGCGGCACCGAACCCGGCGCCGGGGGTGCCGACCACGTTGGCCTTCTCCAGCAGCAGGTCGAAGAACTCCCAGCTGCCCAGACCGTTGGGGGTCTTCACCCAGACGTAGGGAGCGTTGACACCGCCGTAGACCTGCAGCCCGGCCGCGGTCAGCTCCTCGCGGATGATGCGGGCGTTCTCCAGGTAGAAGCGGATCAGCGCCTGGGTCTGGGCCTGACCGGCCTCGGAGTAGACCGCCTCGGCCCCCCGCTGGACGATGTAGGAAACGCCGTTGAACTTGGTCGACTGACGACGGTTCCAGAGCGGCCAGATCTCCACGTCGGAGCCATCCTTCGCCTTGCCCTTCAGACCCTTGGGTACCACGGTCAGGGCGCAGCGGGTGCCGGTGAAGCCCGCATTCTTGGAGAAGGAGCGGAACTCGATCGCGCACTCCCGTGCCCCGGGAATCTCGAAGATCGAGTGGGGGATGCTGGGATCGGTGATGAACGCTTCGTAGGCGGCATCGAAGAGGATGATCGAGCCGTTGGCACGGGCGTAGTCCACCCAGGCCTGCAGGTGTTCGCGGCTGGCGACAGCCCCGGTGGGGTTGTTGGGGAAGCAGAGGTAGATCAGATCCACCTTCTCGCTCGGGATCTGGGCCGTGAAATCGTTCTCGGCGCTGATCGGCAGGTAGACCAGCCCGTCGTACTCGCCCCGCTCGTTGGCCTCGCCGGTGTGGCCCGCCATCACGTTGGTGTCGACGTAGACCGGGTAGACCGGGTCGGTGACGGCGATGCGGTTGTCATCGCCGAAGATGTCGAGGATGTTGCCGCAGTCGCACTTGGAGCCGTCGGAGATGAAGATTTCCGAGGCATCGATGTCGCAGCCGCGGGCCTGGAAGTCGTGCTTGGCGATCGCCTCCCGCAGCCAGGCATAGCCCTGCTCGGGACCGTAGCCCTTGAAGTCCTCGCGCCGACCCATGTCCTCGACGGCGGCGACCATTGCCTGACGGCAGGCCTCCGGCAGCGGCTCGGTGACGTCGCCGATGCCCAGGCGGATGATGCTGGCCTCGGGGTTGGCCGCTGCGAAGGCATTGACGCGCCGGGCGATCTCGGGGAAGAGATAACCGGCCTTCAGCTTCAGATAGTTGTCGTTGATCGACGCCATGGATTTCGATTCGGGAGTTCAGGCACGTTCGCCAGTGTACCGGTCGGCCTCCCCCGCACCGGGGCCTCAGTGTTGGCCTGCCGCCACCGGTACCGCTGCCCGCACCGCCCGGAACATCCCGAAGCGACAGAGCCCGGCCCCGAAGGCCAGCCGCATCAGCAGAATCGTCGGAATCTCGCGCACCATCTTCACGAAGCCCCGGGGGCCGAAGCGGATGATGCCAGTGGGGCGCTTCACCCCTTCCCAGATCGACTCCAGCCAGGAGGGCAGCGTCTCCCGGGTCCAGTCGGCGGTGCCCACCGAGCCGGCCACCAGTCCGGTTGCCTCCAGATCCTCAGCAAAGCCCTCGATACTGGCGAATTCCGGGTGAGCCCACTGGTCGAGCAGCTGACGCATCACCACGCGCTCCCAGCCCTGCAGTGGCTGGCGACGGGCATCGCGCTGGTTCCAGTCCGCCACCACCAGACGCCCGCCGGGCTTGAGCACCCGCAGCAGCTCCCGGGCAAACCCCGGTTTGTCGGGCATGTGCGGCCCGGCTTCGATGCACCAGACCACATCGAAGCTGGCGTCGGGGAAGGAGAGCGCCATGGCGTCATCCACTTGGAAGCGGCAGCTCAGACCCGCCTCGGTCAGCTGTCGGGCCCGTTCCACCTGCCCGGGGCTGATCGTGATGCCGGTGACGTCGAAGCCGAACTCCCGCGCCAGGATGCGACTGCTGCCGCCGATGCCGCAGCCGACATCGAGCAGAGTGCTGCCTGCGGGCAGATCCGTCAGGCCACCCCAGCGGGCCATCTGGCGGGTGAATTCGTGCTTGGCCTCGCGGAAGTCCCGGCGACGGGGCGGGTTGCCGTAGTAGCCGAGGTGAATGTGCTCGCCCCAGTAGAACTCGAGGATGCCGTCCTCCGTCCAGCTGTCGTAGGCACTGGCCACCGACTCGCCGCTGTCGTAGCGGCGGGGGGTGAGCAGGTAGAGGGCCAGCAGGCCAGCGGGAACAGCGAGCAGCAGCCAGAGGGACATGGCGGGGGTCGAAGGGGAAGGTCCGATCCTAGCGAAGCCGGGGCGACGGGCGGCCCCGGCCCGCTGCCTAGAATGGATCAGTTCTTCCCCCCGGACCGCTGTGGCTGTCGCTGTCGAGCAACTCCTCACCCCCGAAATCCTCAAGCCCGCCCGCTACCTGGGCAACGAGCTGGGGGCGGTGCACAAGCCCTGGGAGTCGGCGACGGTGCGCTGGTCCCTCACCTACCCCGAGATCTATGAGGTGGGGGCTTCCAACCTCGGCCACATCATTCTCTACAGCATCCTCAACGCCCAGCCGCGCCAGTTGTGCGATCGCGCCTACCTGCCCGCTATGGATCTGGCCACGAAGCTGCGCGAGACGGAAACGCCCCTGTTCGCCGTCGAATCGCGGCGATCGCTGCTCGAGTTCGACATCCTCGGCTTCAGCCTCAGCTACGAACTGGGGGCCACCAACATCCTCGAGATGCTGACTCTGATTCGGGCGCCCCTCACCTGGGCGGAGCGGGGGGATCTGCCCCTGGGGCACCCCGACAGCCTGCCGCTGATCTTCGCCGGGGGCCAGACCGCCACCTCCAACCCCGAGCCCTATGCCGACTTCTTCGACTTCATCGTCCTCGGCGATGGTGAGGAACTGCTGCCCGAAGTCGGGCTGGTGATTGAGGAGGCGAAACGGGCCGGTCTCAGCCGTACGGAACTGCTGCTGGATCTGGCCCAGGTGCCTGGGGTCTACGTGCCCCGCTTCTACGACATGGCTCCGGACGGCTCGGTGCATCCTAACCGCCCGGACGTGCCCAGACGGGTGCTGCGCCGGGTGGCGACGCCGATTCCCGCCTACTCCATCGGGCTGGTACCCCACGTGGCGACCGTGCATGATCGCCTCACCATCGAAATCCGCCGCGGCTGTACCCGCGGCTGTCGCTTCTGCCAGCCGGGGATGCTCACCCGCCCGGCCCGGGATGTGGAGCCGGAACAGGTGGTGACGGCGATCGAGAAGGGCATCCGCGCCACCGGCTACAACGAGTTCTCGCTGCTCTCCCTCAGCTGCAGCGACTATCTGGCCCTGCCTGCGGTCGGGATTGAGGTCAAGAACCGGCTCCGGGACGAGAACATCACCCTTTCCCTGCCCAGCCAGCGGGTGGACCGCTTCGACGAGAACATCGCCAACATCATCGGCGGCACCCGCAAGACCGGCATCACCTTCGCCCCCGAGGCCGGGACCCAGCGGATGCGCGACATCATCAACAAGGGCCTGACCAACGAGGAACTGCTGCGGGGGGTGAAGACCGCCTACGAGGAGGGCTGGGACAAGGTCAAGCTCTACTTCATGATTGGTCTCCCCGGCGAGACCGATGCCGACGTCCTGGGCATCGCCGAAACCGTGCGCTGGCTGCAGCGGGAGTGCAACAGCCGTAAGCGCCGCCTCAGCTTCAACATCACCGTCTCCAACTTCACCCCCAAGCCCCACACCCCCTTCCAGTGGCATACCGTCTCCACTGCCGAGTTTCTGCGCAAACAGGAGCTGCTGCGGGCCGAGTTTCGCACCCTCCGCGGCGCCAAGGTGAACTTCACCGACGTGCGCATCTCGGCGATGGAGGATTTCGTCGGGCGCGGCGATCGCCGTCTCGCCCAGGTGGTGCGCCGGGCCTGGGAACTGGGCGCGGGCATGGATGCCTGGTGGGAAAGCCTGGAGAAGGCCTACGGGGCCTGGACCCAGGCGATCGCCGAAGCGGGGCTCGACTGGAAGTACCGTCAGGTCGAGAACGGGGAGTGGAACCTGCTGGACCGGGCGGAAACCGAGGCCCGTCAGGCGGCCCTGGATGCGCCGCTGCCCTGGGACCATCTCGACACCGGTATCGACAAGCGCTGGTTGCAGGAGGATCTGCGCCAGGCCCTGGATGAGGGCGTTGTGCCCGACTGCTCCTTCGATGGCTGCAGCCACTGCGGTGTCTGTGGCCTTGACTTCGGCCACAACGTGGTGGTGCCGCCGCCCGCTATTCCCGCCTTCGCCGGAGACTGGCAGCCCCCCACCGA
>CAWUMD010000122.1:0-7583 GCA_963923365.1 uncultured bacterium | reverse complement strand
CATCGGCAGCCCCGGCACGCTGGCGGAGGTCTTCCGGGGTTATCGGGGCGATCGCAGCGCCCCCCAGCTGATTGCCGACGACGAAGCGGTCCAGGCCGCCCCCCTGCCTGCCATCCGTGGCGAGTTCTTCCGCTTTGCCGGGGGCCGGGGCTTCCAGCGCCCCTTTGAGTTGGCCACCCTGCGCCTGCGCAACATGGGCGAGGCCCTGGGCCACTGGGGCACCTACGTTCCGGATGCCAGCCGGATCACCCAGCGGGGCGCCACCTTCCTGTTCGACGGCCAGGGCAATCTACTCTACGAGCACCGCGATCGCGGCATCCTCGGCTTCGCCGCCGACATGGCCCGCCCCCTCAGCTTCCTCGACCAGTTCCGGCCATAAAAAAGGGGGCGTAGGCCCCCTTTTTCAACTGGACTGTTCTGTTTCGGTCTACAGCGTCGTACGGTCCGTGAGGATCTCGTAGCCATCCTCGGTCACCAGCACCGTGTGCTCCCACTGGGCCGAGAGGGACTTGTCCACCGTGACCACGGTCCACTTGTCACGCAGGGTACGGCAGCGCTTGCTACCGGCATTGAGAATCGGCTCGATCGCCAGAGTCATGCCCGCCCGCAGCCGCACGTTCGGCAGTTCCCGGGTGCGGTAGTTAAAGACCGAGGGTTCCTCGTGCAGGTTGCGACCCACACCGTGACCGGTGTAGTCCTCGACCACCGCGAAGCCGTGGGCCTCGACGTGGTCCTGCACCGCTCCGGCGATATCCAGCAGACAGTTCCCGGCCTTCACCTGGGCGATGCCCTTGTAGAGCGCTTCCTCGGCCACCCGGATCAGCGTCTCCGCTTCGGGATTGACCTGACCGACGGCAATCGTGATGCAGGAGTCGCCATGGAAGCCGTTGAAATAGGCGCCGGTGTCCACCTTGAGGACATCGCCCTCGCGGATCACCTTCTTGCCGGGGATGCCGTGGACCACTTCGTCATTGATGCTGGCGCAGATACTGGCCGGGAAGCCGTGATAGCCCTTGAAGCTAGGGGTGGCCCCCATCTCCCGGATGCGCCGCTCGGCGTGGGCGTCGAGGTCGGCGGTGGTCATGCCAGGCTGCACCAGCTCGGAAATCTCCTTGAGCACCGTCGCCACAATCCGGCTGGACTGCCGCATCACCTCGATTTCCCGGGCGGACTTGAGCTCGATACCCCGACGACTCTTCTTGATTGTCGGGCCGGAGGTCGCGGCCGCCGGAGCCGCCAGCAGATTACCGAAGATGTTCATTGCGGCAGGGGAAGGGCTAAACCCCCTTACGCTAACAGATCCCCCCTGGCCTCCAACGTCAAGGCCGTTCCCCGTCACAGGTCCCGGACAAACAACACTTCCCCGGCACCGGGTCTACACATTGACTAGACATTCCCGGACAGCTCGCGCTATGATGACAGACCGTGAGTATTACAGCTGGTCCTATGAGCGCCCAGGACGTGATCCGCTCGATCGAGGCGGAATTCATTAAGAGCGATCTGCCTAAGATCTATGTCGGTGACACCGTCAAGGTCGGCGTCCGCATTCAGGAAGGCGGTAAGGAACGCGTGCAACCCTACGAAGGCGTGGTTATCGCCAATCGTAAGGGCGGCATCAACGAAACCATTACCGTCCGCAAGATTTTCCAGGGGGTCGGTGTTGAGCGGGTCTTCCTGATCCATTCTCCCGCCGTTGCCAAGATTGAAGTGCTGCGCCGCGGCCGTGTCCGTCGCGCCAAGCTCTACTACCTGCGCGATCGCGTGGGCAAGGCAACCCGCGTCAAGCAACGCTTCGACCGCGCCCTCGTCTAGTCCGAGGCCCAGCGGAGGCGGGATTGGGTCAGCACCATCATTTGACTCGATCCTGTCTCTACCTTTACAATTGTTTTATCTGCCAAGCGTCCTTAGTTCAGTTGGTAGAACGCAGGTCTCCAAAACCTGATGTCGAGGGTTCGAGTCCTTCAGGGCGCGTCAACAGCAAGAAAGGGTACGTCTCCAGTGGGGGCGGACCCTTTTTGCATTCAGGGCGATCGCCCAACCCCAAAACTTTTTCGATCTAGGGGGTTGACTTCCCCAGAAGGTTCGCTAATAATAAATCTTGTGCAAAGCGCGAGAGCGAAACGCACCTGGGTCTGTAGTTCAATCGGTTAGAGCACCGCCCTGTCACGGCGGAAGTTGCGGGTTCGAGCCCCGTCAGACCCGTAAAAGAGAGACAACTCGAAAGGGTTGTCTCTCTTTTCTGTTCATCAGGATTCAGCTGTGACCGCTACTCTCTCCCGGGAGCGCGAGGCCACTCGTGATCTTCCGTTCACGCTGTCGGATCTGCGTCGGGCTATTCCGGCCGACTGCTTCCGCCCCTCGACCGTCCGCTCCCTGGCCTACGCCGCCCTGGATCTGGGCATTGTCGCCGGACTGTTCTACGCGGCCCTGGCGATCCATCAGTGGTGGTTCTTCCCGATCTACTGGTTCGCTCAGGGGACGATGTTCTGGGCGCTGTTCGTGGTTGGCCACGACTGCGGTCACGGCTCCTTCTCGCGCCATCGCTGGCTGAATGATCTGGTGGGTCACCTCACCCACAGCCTGATTCTGGTGCCCTACCACGGCTGGCGGATCAGCCACCGCACCCACCACGCCAACACCGGCAACGTCGAGACCGACGAGAGCTGGTATCCGATCACCGAAACCAACTACCAGGCCATGGACGCCGCCAAGCGGGCGGTTCGGTTCCACCTGCAACTGATCGCCTACCCGATCTATCTGTTCAAGCGCTCCCCCGGTCGCAAGGGCAGCCACTTCAATCCGGCCAGCCCGCTGTTCAAGCCCCAGGAGCGGACCGACATCCTCACCAGTACCGCCTGCTGGCTTGCGATGGTGGGTCTGCTGGCGATCGCCGGTGCCACCTGGGGCTGGGGCAACCTGGTTGCCTACTATCTGATGCCCTACCTGGGCTTCGTGATCTGGCTGGATCTGGTCACCTTCCTGCACCACACCGAGCCGGATATTCCCTGGTACCGGGGTGAGGACTGGTACTTCCTCAAGGGCGCCCTCTCGACCATCGACCGCGACTACGGGATCTTCAATCCGATTCACCACCACATCGGCACCCACGTCGCCCACCACATCTTCTCGAACATCCCCCACTACAAGCTGCATCGGGCCACGGCCGCGATCAAGCCGATCCTGGGGGATCTCTACCGCGAGTCGAAGATGCCGATCTGGCAGGCCTTCTTCCGCTCCTCCAAGGCCTGCTGGACCGTACCCGACCAGGGGTCACCGGTCTACTACGGTCGCCCTGAGCGTCCCTGAGTTCCAGGGCAATCAATGCATCGCAGCGGTCCTGGTCTCCGGGGCCGCTTTTTCATGGGGACGGGGGACCGTAATCCCGCAGGGAGCGGGCGATCAGACCGCCGCCGCCAGCGGTGCCAGCACCAACATCGTCAGCAGGCTCCAGAGATTGGTCGGGCGCAGATCCAGACGCAGAGACGCAAACAGGCCGGTGATCAGGGCCGCCAGCGGTGCCCGCACCAGGAACAGCCCCAAGCGGGAGTCGGTGTCGTTGAACAGCACCACGATCCCCGCCAGCAGAGGCAGCAGCAGCAAGCCCATCCCGCCTCCCGAACCACCCCAGGCCAGGAAACTGCCACTGCTGACCACAATCTGGCTGGCCAGGAGAAAGGCACCGCTGCTGAGCATCACCAGCCCCAGCAGCAGCAGTAGGGTCAGATCCCGACGGGGGTTGCGGGCCCTGATGTCCTTCCGTCCCGGACGGCCCCAGAATTCCCGGCAATCACCCCCCGAAACGCCGAAAGCCAGCCCCGGAGGACTGGCTTTCGGCTTTGAGTCATGGGCGATACTGGATTTGAACCAGTGACTCCCACCTTGTCATGGTGATACTCTACCCCTGAGTTAATCGCCCTTGCGGGGATGACTCACAGGTATTTATAGTGCCAGACCCGCCGGGGGCTGTCAACCCTGGCCCGACTACTTGCTGGGCGCCGGTGTTGCTGCCGGGGTGTTGCCGTTGCTGCCCTGCAGCTTACGGGCGAAGGCGAGCGAATCCTCGGTGGGGATCAGCTGCACATCCGACCAGGAACTGTCGGGCTTTGCTTCCTTGAGCTGCTGCAGGATCGCCGACAGCGGCGCTGCCTGCACCTTCAGGTCCTTCTTGGCCAGATCGGCATTCTGCTTCTTGGCCTGATTGATGATGTTGGTCGCCGCCTGGTTCTCGAAGAAGAACGGCGCCACCACCTTGGGCTTGCCGCTCTGGTCCGGCACCGTCAGGGTGATCTCCGAGAAGAAGACCGGCACGAACATACCCAGCTTCTTGATGTCGTCATCCTTCAGACCCTGGGCCTTGAGGATGGGCACCGCTGCCTGCATCTGGGCCTGGTCCGGAGTGAGAAGGATAGCGAACTTGGGATCCTTCTTCACGGCTTCCATGAACAGGGCCTGCACCTGGGCCAGACTGACCACCAGAATGCGAGCTTCCTTGCCCAGTTGGGGATTACTGGTCTGCAGGTTCTTCAGGGACTCCTCGGCCGCCTTCGGCACCATGTAAACCGGTAGCAGCGTTGCTTCCAGCTTGCCGTCCTTATCCTTGGTGGTGATCGTCAGGGGTTGGCCATCCTGGCGGGCCAGCACGAAACCGGGAACTTCCTTGAGCTTGGCCTGGATCTGGTCATCACTCAGGCTGTAGGCCGGGGTGGGAGCCACCAGCGGCGCCAGCGCCACCGGGCCGAGCAGGGCGCAGAGGGTCAGACAACGGGCAACGAAATGCTTCATGATGCAGGCTCGGAAATCGGGGCGAACAGGCCAAGGCGCGGCTGGCCCTGACAGCTTACCGCAGCCTCGGACCCTTCCCGACGTCGAGGAGGACACCCCAGTTCCGGGTCTGCACCGGTATGCTGAGGCGGACGAACGCTCGGGAACTGCCGGGGGCTGGGAGGCCTGCCATGCTGCGCTCGAGACAACTTGCTCTGATCTGTACAACCCTGTTGCTGGCCGGCGGCTGTGAACGCCTCACCAGCCTCCAGTCCAACCCCCTCACCCTGGTGACGCTGCTCAGTGAGACCGGCGAGTTCGGGGCCATCGGTCGTTCTATGGCAGAGGCGGCCAGCCTCGCCGTTGAAACCGCCAATCAGTGCGGCGGCGTACGTGGCCAGTCGGTACAGCTGTCGCGTCTGGATGACCGCAGCGATCCGGAGCGGGCAGCTCAGGTCGCTCAGACCGCCCTGCAGCAGCCTCGGCTGCTGGGGGTCATCGGTTCCGTAGCCCAGGACAGCAGCCAGGCGATCGCCCAGGTCACCAGTGGCAGAACCCCCCTGATTTCCCCCACCAGCAGTGAAACCAGTGAACTGGCCCAGCCCGGCTGGTGGTTTCGGCTTGCCCCCCCACCCACACTCCAGGCCACGGCCCTGGCGGATGCCGCGGCCCAGCAGGGCGATCGCCGCCTCGTGCTGATCCGCTGGGATGATCGCTACGGTCGCCACCTGGGCGACGCCTTCACCGCCGCCGTGGAAAGCAACCGCGGCATCATCCTCAACCGGGATGAACCGCTCGGCGTCCGCCCCAATCAGCCGCTCACGGACGCGGACCTGCGCACTCTGCTCGAGTGGGGCCCCGAGGCGGTCGCCATCCTCGGCTACGGCCCAGCTGCCGCGACACTGGGGCAGCAGCTGCGTCGACAGGATCCCCAATTACCCCTGCTGGTCAGTGACGGGATTCCCGGCGGCGATCGCCTCGGTCCGGTGAGTGGCGTGAGCCAGCTGGAGCGGGGACCGGGCTGGGCCGAGTTCACGCAGCGGTTCCGGCAGCGCTACGGGCGATCGCCCCAGCTCAGCGATGCCCGCAGCTGGGATGCGGCAGCCCTGCTGCTGCTGGCCGCCGCACAGGACGCCAAAGCCAGTCCGGAACAGATTCGTCACCGCATTCCCACCCTCACCGAATCCGAGGCCAAGGGAACCGTGGCAACCGCCGACCTCTGCCGGGGGCTGCGGCGACTGCAGAAGGGCCAGCCGACCCGCTTTCTGGGCAGCAGCAGCACTCTGCAGTTCAGCCCCAGTGGTGGCGTTGATGCCCGCTTCCGAATCTGGAGTCGGGACGGTGATGGCAAAGCCGCAGCCGAGCGACAGGTGGAGATCAGCAGCTTCTGAGCCAATCCCCGGCAGTCATAACCGGGGGCACTCGCCTAGCGGACCAGGGTCTGCAGCCAGGACTCGAAGCGGGCACCCAGGGCAGCCAGGGAATACTCCTGCTCGGCCCGCTGGCGACAGGCCCGCCGATCGATCCGGCTCAGAGACATGATGCCGTGCCGAAGATCCGACAGGTCATCCGGTTGGGCCAGGTAACCGGTCTCGGGAGTGAGGATTTCGGCGGGGCCACCACGGCGGTAGGAAACCACCGGCACCCCACAGGCCAGGGCCTCGATCGCCACATTACCGAAGGCTTCCACCCACTTGGGCGTCATCACCAGCCCCCGGCAGAGACCCAGTTCCGCCTGCAGCCGATCGGTATCCAGAAAGCCCCGATACTCCAGCCGCGCACTAGGGTACTGCCGCTGCACCCAGGCCCAGTAGTCGGGCTCGGTAATCGCACCCCAGATGCGCAGGGGCTGATCCAGCGCTGCCGCCGCCGCAACCGCATCCTCGAGCCCTTTCTCGGGAGCCAGACGCCCCACCCAGCCCAGCCACTCGCCCGGCTGGTCGACAAAGGTGTAGCGGGACAGATCCAGACCGTTGCCCATCACCCGCCACCGCGCCGGGAAGGGGAAGGTCTCGGCCTGGGCACGACTGTGCAGGGCCAGATGCCGGGGGTGCGACTGCGCCACCACAGCGATCGCCTGATCCATCGCCTCCGAGAGGGAGCCCATACTCACCAGGTGAGCGACGGGGGTCTTCAGGAAGGCCGTCAGGTAGAAGGGCAGCCAGTCGTAGGCGAAGTTGAGAATGACATCGAAGTCGGCCTGATGCTGCCGTGCCCGGTCCCAGAGGCGAGCCAGCACGGAATCCGGTGGGAGCGCGATCGCTGCCGCCCGATCCTGGGTCTGAGCGGAAATCTGAGCAGCCCCCGCCACGGTCCAGAGCTCAGCCTGCGGCAGGACCGACCCGGCCGGAGCCAGCACCGTTACGGCATGCCCGCGCTGAACCAGCGCCCGCACCACGTTGGTCAGGGTCAGTTCGACACCACCACCCACTCCGCCACCGAGGGGTCCCACCGGGGTCGAGACACAGAGCACCCGCATCGGTCTACTCCTGAATCAGGGGCGACTTGGCGATCGCCGCCGCGCCTGATCCCCAGCGGGCCAGGGCCTCCCGCTGGTTGATCAGGGTGATGCTGATCAGGCTGAGGCCCACCCCCAGCCACTGCACCCGGTCCAGGCTTTCCCCCAGCAGCCAGTTGCCGAACAGCAGGGCGAACACCGGCGTCAGGAAGGTCAGCGCGGTGAAGCTGGTGAGATTGCCCCGGGCGGCGAACCAGAAGAACAGGGCGTAGGCGATCGCGCTGCCGAACACGGTGGCGTAGGCCAGAGCCCCCCAGTCCGCCGCACTCAGCCCCTGCCAGGGCTGCCCCTCCTGCCAGAGGGA
>CAWUMD010000121.1:0-7626 GCA_963923365.1 uncultured bacterium | reverse complement strand
GCCTCCTGCACCACCAACTGTCTGGCGCCGGTGGTGAAGGTGATTCACGAGTCCCTGGGCATCCGCCACGGTCTGATCACCACCATTCACGACCAGACCAACACCCAGAGTACGGTCGATACCTTCCACAAGGACCTGCGCCGGGCCCGGGCCTCGTCGGTGTCGCTGATTCCCACCACCACCGGCTCAGCGACGGCGATCGCCCTGATCTTCCCCGAGCTCACCGGCAAGCTGAACGGTCATGCCGTGCGGGTGCCTCTGATGAACGCCTCGCTCACCGACTGCGTCTTCGAGGTGGCCCGACCGACCACGGTCGAGGAGGTGAACGGGCTGCTGCATGCTGCCGCCGAAGGACCGCTGCAGGGAATTCTCGGCTTCGAGGAACGGCCCCTGGTCTCGGTCGACTACAAGGGGGATGCCCGCTCGAGCATCGTCGATGCGGCCCTGACCCTGGTCAACGACGGCACCCAGGTGAAGATCCTGGCCTGGTACGACAACGAGTGGGGCTACAGCAACCGGCTGGTGGATCTGGTGGCGAAGGTGGCCCGCGACCTGGAGAGCCGGGCATGAGCGAGAGTCTGGCCCTGCGCCGCTACGCCCTGGTCACCGCAGTCTACTGGGGCTTCACGATCACCGACGGCGCCCTGCGCATGCTGGTGCTGCTCTACTTCAATCGCATCGGCTACAGCCCGCTGGCGATCGCCTTCCTATTCCTCTTCTACGAAGTCTTCGGCATCGTCACCAACTTCCTGGGCGGCTGGATCGGCTCCCGCTTCGGGCTCAAACTCACCCTCTACGGCGGCCTGGGTCTGCAGATCTTCGCCCTGCTGCTGCTCTCGCTGCTGCAGCCCGACTGGGCTCCGGCCCTGGCGATTCCCTGGGTGATGGTGGCCCAGGCCTTCGCGGGCATCGCCAAGGACCTGACCAAGATGAGTTCCAAGAGCGCCATCCGGCTGGTAGTGCCCCGGGAGGCGGAAGGGCGGCTGTTCAAATGGGTGGCAGTGCTCACCGGCTCCAAGAACGCCCTCAAGGGGGTCGGCTTCTTCGTCGGCAGTCTGCTGCTGGCCACTCTCGGCTATCAGAACGCCCTGAAGGCGATGGCGGCGGGGCTGTTCCTGCTGCTGTTCACCGGCTTCGGCCTGCCCAATGACCTCGGCCGGATTAAGAAAAAGCAGAAGTTCAGCCAGCTGTTCTCCAAATCCGAAGGGATCAACATCCTCTCCCTGGCCCGCTTCTTTCTGTTTGGGGCCCGGGACATCTGGTTTGTGGTCGCCCTGCCGGTGTTCCTGCGATCGCCCGCCCCCCTGGGCCTGAACTGGAGCTTCACCGCCACCGGGGCGTTCATGGCCCTCTGGGTGATCGGCTACGGGATTGTGCAGGCCTCGGCACCCGTACTGCTGCGGCGCTTCAACCGCGGTGCCGCCCCGGACCAGCACACGGTGCAGATCTGGGGCTTCCTGCTGACGGTCATACCCACGGTGATGGCCCTGCTGCTCAGCCAGGGGGTCAGTCCGGCCGGGGTGGTGGTGTTCGGCCTGATCCTGTTCGGACTGGTGTTCGCCATCAACTCAGCCGTCCACTCCTATATGGTGCTGGCCTATACCGAAGACGATGACGTCGCCCTCAACGTCGGCTTCTACTACATGGCCAATTCCTGCGGGCGCCTGGCCGGAACCGTGCTCTCAGGAGCCATTTTCCAGGGGTCGGGCATGACGGGCTGCCTCTGGGGCTCCGCCGCGATGATTCTGGCTGCCGCCCTGCTGTCGCTGAAGCTCCCCAGTCCCCGGCCATCACCTGCCTCATAACTTCAGCGGAGCGGCTGCCGGGCGGGCAGACTTGTCTTCTATACTTCACTCCAGCCTTCGCCAGGACGATTCGCCATGCCCGGCCGCTTCTTTCTTGCTGCACTGACCGCTACCGGCCTTGGGGTCCTGGCGGGCAGCGTTCACGCTCAGACCAGCCCACCGCCGAAACCGGCCTCCCAGCAGCCGATCCAGATTCCGGCCAACGCCCCCACCGGCCAGAGCAAGCGCGGCACCCCCTCGAAGACGATGCTCGACACGGCCGTCATCTACTCGATCTGCAAAGGGCTGAACAACGGCACCCTTACCCGCAAGGACGTGCCGATCAGCAACAGCAACTACCAGGCTCTGCTGCCCATCTGCGCCGGACTCAGCGACAACAAGCTGGATAAGGCGGAATACAAGCAGCTGAAGAGCAACCTCCAACAGGTGCAGGGACAGGTCAACCGCAGCCTGATCGGTAAGTTCAAACAACCCAACCTGGGCATCGAGGATGCGGACTACATCGACAACCTCGACTACATGATCACCGGCCAACCCGAAGCGGAACCGATTCCCGGGAGCTACCCCTACGGATACTGATTCCGACCCACAGACCAACGCCCCAGAGACGTCAGTGCTTCTCCGGGGCGTTGGCGTTATTCAGGCAAGGGCCGCGCTCAGCTACCGGCGCGCAGCTTGTCGAGCACCGAGCGGTCCTCGAGGGTGGAGGTGTCACCGCTCACTTCCTCACCGGCGGCGAGGCTGCGCAGCAGACGGCGCATGATCTTGCCGGAGCGGGTCTTGGGCAGAGCGTCGCTGAATCGGATCTCGTCCGGGCGGGCGATCGCCCCGATTTCCTGGACCACATGATTCTTCAGGGTCTTAGCCAGGTCGTCACTGGCTTCCACCTCCCCTTCCAGGGTGACGAAGGCCACCACACCCTCGCCCTTGATCTCATCCGGGCGGCCAACCACCGCCGCTTCCGCCACCGCCGGGTGGCTGACCAGGGCCGACTCGACCTCCATGGTGCCGAGACGGTGACCGGAGACGTTGATCACGTCGTCCACCCGGCCCATCACCCAGAAGTAGCCGTCGGGATCGCGGCGGGCGCCGTCCCCGGCGAAGTAGAGGTAGCTGCCGTCCGCCGGGCGAATGTGCTCCCAGTAGGTGCGGCGGAAGCGATCGGGGTCGCCGTAGACCGTGCGCATCATCCCCGGCCAGGGATGGCGGATCACCAGATAGCCGCCCTCATCGTCCTTGCAGGGGTTGCCGTCAGCATCGACCACGTCGGCCAGGATGCCGGGGAAGGGCTTGGTGGCGGAGCCGGGCTTGGTGGCGATCGCCCCCGGCAGCGGCGCAATCATGTGGCCACCGGTTTCGGTCTGCCACCAGGTATCGACGATCGGGCAGCGTTCCGCCCCGATCACGCGGTGGTACCACATCCAGGCCTCGGGGTTGATCGGCTCACCGACGGTGCCGAGCAGCCGCAGGGAACTGAGGTCGCGGGCGTTGGGGTGCTGGTCACCCATCTTGATGAAGGCACGGATGGCCGTGGGTGCCGTGTAGAAGGTGGTGACGCCGTACTTCTCGATCACGTCCCAGAAGCAGCCAGGGTTGGAGGCCCGAGGTGCCCCCTCGTACATCACCGTGGTGGCACCGTTGGAGAGCGGCCCGTAGACGATGTAGCTGTGGCCGGTGATCCAGCCGACGTCGGCGGTGCACCAGTAGACATCGGTGTCCTTGAGGTCGAACACCCACTGGGTGGTCATGTGGGCGTAGAGCAGATACCCGGCGGTGCTGTGCACCACGCCCTTGGGCTTACCGGTGGAGCCGCTGGTGTAGAGGATGAACAGCAGGTCTTCGCTTTCCATCAGCTCGGCCGGGCAGTCGGCGCTCACCTGGCGCTGCAGCTCGTGCCACCAGTGGTCGCGACCCTCCTGCATGGTCACGCCCTGGCGGGTGCGTTCCACCACCAGCACATGCTCCACCGTCGGGCAGTGACCGTCACCGATCGCCTTGTCGACCGAGTCCTTGAGGGGCACGATCGCGTCCTTGCGCCAGCCGCCATCAGCGGTGACCACCACCTTGGCCTTGCCATCCTTGAGGCGATCGCGCAGGGCCTCGGCGCTGAAGCCCCCGAAGACCACACTGTGAATCGCGCCGATGCGGGCGCAGGCCAGCATGGCGATCGCCGCTTCCGGAATCATCGGCATGTAGAGGCCGACCACATCGCCCTTCTGCACGCCCAGCTGCTTGAGGGCGTTGGCGAACTGGCAGACCTCACGGTGCAGCTGCGCATAGGTAAGGGTGCGGCTGTCGCCGGGCTCCCCTTCCCAGATGATTGCCGCCTTGTTGCGGCGCCAGGTAGTGAGATGGCGATCCAGGCAGTTGTGAGCGATGTTGATCCGGCCGCCGCCGAACCACTTGGCGAAGGGCGGATTGTCCCAGTCGAGCACCCGCTCCCAGGGCTGGAACCAGTCCAGCTCCTGCGCCGCCAGCTCTCCCCAGAAGCCCGCCGGGTCCGCCTTAGCCTTGGCCGCCAGGGCCTCGTAGGCGTCGGTTCCGGACACCCGCGCCGACGCGGCGAATGCATCACTGGGCGGGAACAGACGCTGTTCCTGGAGAATCGATTCGATCGTCGGCTGGGACATGGCCAGATTTCTTGCAGTCGTGGAAATTACGATAGCGAGGAATCCCGTGGGTTTTTCGCCATCCTTCGCCGATGATCGCTCCGACCTCCGCTTTCTGTCGAACCCCCGCGCTGAGCCTGCATTACCGGCGCTGGCAGCAGGGCGATCGCCGGGTGCTGCTGCTGCACGGCCTGGGCGACCTGGGGCTGGTCTGGCAGGGACTGACGGAGCACCTGAGCGAGTGCGATCTGGTGGCCCCGGATCTGCGCGGTCATGGCCTCAGCGATAAACCCGACCAGGGCTACGACTCCGCCACCGTGATCGATGATCTGGAAGCGCTGCTGGGGCATCTGGGCTGGCACGACTGCGATGTGATCGCCCACTCCTGGACCGCCAAGGTTGCCCTGATCTGGGCGGCTCGGGAGCCGGGACGGATTCGCAGTCTCACGCTGATCGACCCTTTCTTCCTGGAACCGTTCCCACGCTGGACAAAGTTCACCTTTCCACTGCTCTACCGCACCCTGCCGTTTCTGCGGCTGCTCGGACCATTCCCGGACCGCAAGGCCGCCGAAACCTGCGCTCGCCAGCTCAAGCAGTACCGCGACTGGAGCCCGCTGCAGCAGCAGGTGTTCGAGGCCGCGGTCGAACAGAAGCCCGATGCCACCTGGGGCAGCCGCTTCTGCACCGCCGCTCGGGACGGTGTGTTCGAGGCCTGCCTGTTCGAGGCGGCGATCGCCGCTCCCCTGGAGACACCGGTCCTGCTGCTACTGCCCGAGCAGGGCCTGAACCGCAGCCGCCGTCAGATCCGCTCGCTGCTCCGCCACGCCCGACGGCTGCAGATCCGGACGATTCCCGGCAATCATTGGGCTCACCTCACCCAGCCCCTCGACTGCGCTGTCATCCTCGACACCTTTCTGACGGAGATCAGCGGAAGTTAATTCATTGACTTCGTGGTCTTAACCCAGGGTTAACTCGCCCCGCCTAGGGTGTTTGGTGTGCGCCCCTGCACGCAACGCCGAGTCTTTTTCTGAATCCTATGTCTAAGCGCCAGACCGCTCTGTTGGGCCTTGCCTCCCTGGCCACGGCCGCCGTGACCGTCACCGCGGGGATTCTGCCCGCCACCCGAGCCATCGCGGGCCCCACCCTCAACGGCGCTGGCGCCACCTTCCCCGCATCCATCTACGAGCGCTGGTTCGCCCAGTACGCCGACAAGACCGGAACCAAGGTCAACTACCAATCCGTCGGTAGCGGCGCCGGTATCAAGCAGTTCATCGCCGGCACCGTGGACTTCGGTGCTTCCGATGCGCCCATGAGCGAGGCCGAAATCGCCAAGGTCTCCCGTGGCGTGCAGCAGCTGCCCATGACCTCCGGCGCGATCGCCGTGGCCTACAACCAGCCCGGTTGCGATCTGAAGCTGACCCAGAAGCAGCTGGCCGACATCTTCCTCGGCAAGATCAAGAACTACAGCCAGGTCGGCTGCAAAGCTGGTCCGATCAACGTCGTCCGTCGCTCTGACGGCTCCGGTACCACCTACAACTTCACCAACAGCCTGGCCGCCTTCAGCCCCGAGTGGAAGAAGGAAGTCGGCGTAGCCAAGTCGGTGCAGTGGCCCACCGGGATCGGGGCCAAGGGCAACGAAGGCGTTTCCGAAACGATCAAGCGCACCAAGGGCGGTCTTGGCTACATCGAGCTGAGCTACGCCAAGGAACAGAATCTGGTCACCGCCGCCATCCAGAACCGCGCCGGTCAGTTCGTCAAACCGACGGCGGAGAGTGCCGCCGCTGCCCTGGCTGAAATCGACCTCGGGGCCGATCTGGTGGAAAGCGATCCCAATCCCGCCGGTAAGGGCAGCTACCCGATCGTCAGCTACACCTGGATCCTGGCCTACAAAACCGGCTCCGGGACCAAGGCCATCGATCTGCGCAAGCTGTTCGACTACATGATCTCCCCCGCAGCCCAGAGCCAGGCCCCCAGCATCGGCTATGTGGCCATTCCGGCCAAGGTGCAGAAGCAGGTGAAAGCCGCCATCCGCAACATCAAGTAGATGGCTGCGTAGCACGCAGGAACACTGGCGGATTTGGCAGGAGCCGGGTCCGCCAACCTGATTTTCCCGCTGCGATGGGCCCTGAATTGGGCGAAGATAGCGGGGGATGAACGGATGCGACGGTGTGCCCCTGGGCGGGTTCTGTCTCCAGGCCGTTCGACCGGATGACTCCATTTCTGACGTCAGACCCGATTCCTATGTCCCTGCGCACCCCTGCCCTGCTCGGACTGGCCACTGCTGTGGCGGCCGGTCTGACCGCCTGTTCCGGTGGTCAGCAAATCCAGTCCCCGTCCTCCGTTTCCGCGCCTGCGACTGGGGGCAATACCCTGAATGGGGCAGGGGCCACCTTCCCGGCGGCGATCTACGAGCGCTGGTTCGAGCAGTTCACCGCCCGCAACGGCACCAAGGTCAACTACCAGTCCGTCGGCAGCGGGGCCGGCATCAAGCAGTTCATCGCCGAGACCGTCGACTTCGGGGCCACCGATGCCCCGATGAAGGACAGCGAAATCGCCAAGGTAGCCCGGGGAGTGGTGCATCTGCCGATGACCGCCGGGGCGATCGCCGTCGCCTACAACCAGCCCGGCTGCACCCTGAAGCTGACCCAGACGCAGCTGGTGGATGTCTTCCTGGGCAAGATCAGGGACTTCAAGGATCTGGGCTGCACTGCCGGGCGCATCAGCGTGGTCCGTCGGTCCGACGGCTCCGGCACCACCTACAACTTCACCAACAGCCTCTCCGCCTTCAGCCCCACCTGGAAGCAGAGGGTTGGTAGCGCCAAGTCCGTGCAGTGGCCCACCGGGATCGGGGCCAAGGGTAATGACGGCGTTTCTGAGACGATCAAGCGCACCCCGGGCAGCATCGGCTACGTCGAACTGAGCTACGCCACCCAGCAGAAGCTGAGCACGGCCGCTATCCAGAACCGGGCCGGACAGTTCATCACCCCCAGCGCCGAGAGCGCGTCCGCAGCCCTGGCCGCCATCGATCCCGGCCCCCAGCTCACCCAGGGTGACCCCAATCCCACCGGGGCCCGCAGCTATCCCATCGTCACCTACAACTGGATTCTCGCCTACCGGAACGGGAACGGCCCCAAGGCGGGGGTCCTCAAACAGCTGTTCGAGGCGATGATCGCCCCCGCCGCCCAGAACCAGGCCGGTGAGCTGGGCTACGT
>CAWUMD010000120.1:0-7720 GCA_963923365.1 uncultured bacterium | reverse complement strand
GGCGGTCGACAGGTACTGGAAGCATCCAGAGGATTCTCGCAACGTCCCTGCGGATTCAGGCGAACATCTCTAATTCTGCGGCAGGCAAACTGGTTGGGCGCGAAGTAGAGACAGGTAGCTAAGTAGCCCTTCTTGGAACGACACTGAATAAAGTCCTGAGAGGCGAATGCACAGTTAATCACTTCATTGTTGTCCAGACGATTGCAGTCCCCAGTACCGCCCCCGTTATAGTCACAGAAAATATTAAACTGCTCGGAGGATGAATCCAGTAAATCTGCATCTGTCCCAGAGCGAATCGGGCCTGCCAACACTCCTCCTAACAACAGCGAGCCAGCGATCAGGAGCAGTGGTAATAGGTTCAGATTTACGTCTTTGATTTTAATCATAATTTAAATTTTACGAGATCCCAAAAGTTTAGACCTTCATCATGCAGTAATTAAAGCATTGGCTATCCGGTTGAGTCATCTGTGTCATCCTCATGGCTGTAGCGCCCCAGCAGGATCGCCAGCACCAGAGTGCTGTAGAAGACCCCCAGGGAACCCAGCAGCACCGTCAGGCCCCGAGCTAGAGGCGAGAGGGGATAGATATCTCCGAAGCCGACGCTGGAGATGGTGATGAAGCTGAAGTAAACCAGTGCCGGGAGATTATGCAGTTCCGGCAGGGTGCGCTGCAGATGAAAGGAATCCGGCTGGAAATACTCAAGGATCGCCCCCAGGAATCCGCCAGAAATGACCAGCATCAGGTAGCCGGACATCGCGACCCAGAGGACCTGTCGGGTCACCCGGGGCATGCGCAGCAACACCCGGATCAGAATCCCCGTTACCACACAGAAGTAGATGGCGAAGAGCATCTGGGGTACGGGCGACAGTCGCTGCAGCAGATTCAGATCCACCGCACTCACCAGCAGCGCCAGCAACCCGCCCACCACCACCAGCCTGATGGCCAGAGGACGGCGACTGGGCAGTCCATAGATGAAGTCCATGCTGGCCAACAGCTGCAGTAGCATCAGCAGCCGTCCCAGCTGCACCCCACCGGGCAGCCCCGGCAGGACCGGTAGCACGACCACCAGCGCCACGCTGGTGAACAGCATCAGCCGGGCCCGCAGTTCCATCGGCAGGTGTCCGATCAGCACACCGACCAGATCATCAAGCGCCCGCTGCAGGCGGCGGACGGGGGATTTGGGCATGGCAGCACCTGGGAGGGCGGCCCCATTGCTAGGGCCAGGGAAATTGCCTACGGGTGGGTTAAGACTTCCCGCCGGGATGGCCCAGCCCCCAGTCCTAGCCCGTAGGATCTGCGCAACTGCTTCCCTCAGCTCGGCATGAGTCCCATCCCCAGTCAGTCCATCGACCAGTTCATCCGCCTGTTCCTGGCGGGGATCCTGCTGGCCTGGTGCTTCGAAATCATCCGCCCGTTTCTGGGGGTGCTGCTCTGGGGCGGCATCCTGGCGATCGCCCTCTACCCGGTCTACGGCTGGCTGCGCCAGCGCCTGGGCGGTCGCAGCAGACTGGCGGCGCTGCTGCTCACCCTAGTGGGGGTGCTGCTGCTGGTCGGCCCGATCAGCATCATGGCGACCCAGGTGGTCAGCAATACCCACGCCCTAATTCATGATCTGGCCCGGGACGGTCACATCGTCCCCGATCCGGATGCCCGGGTACAGCAATGGCCCCTGATCGGAGAGTCGGTCTACAGCCTCTGGCAGCAGGCCTGGCAGAATCTGCCGGAACTGGCCCTGCGCTTCCGGCCCCAGCTGGAGCAGCTGGGCAAGCAGACCCTGGAACTGGCCGCCAACCTGGGCCTTTCCTCGCTGCAGTTTCTGCTCTCGGTGCTGGTGGCAGGGGTGTGTATCATGCGCCACCGGCCACTGGAAGCGGGACTGACCCGACTGGCCCAGCGGCTGGACCCCGGGCGTGGCGTGGCGATTCTGCAGCTGTCGGCCAATACCCTGCGTAACGTCATCCAGGGGGTGCTGGGAGTCGCCGCACTCCAGACCCTACTGGTTGGGCTGGGCATGATTGCCGCCCACATTCCCGGGGCTGGCCTGCTGATTCCCCTCTGTCTGGGACTGGCGATCATCCAGATCGGCCCCGGCATCATCGTGATTCCGACAATCATCTACGCCTGGGCCAGCCTCGGCCCCGTTATGGCGCTGCTCTACACCCTCTGGATGGGGATGGCCCTGGTGATCGACAACATACTCAAACCAATCCTCATGGCCCGGGGACTGCCCGTGCCGATGGTCGTGATTCTGCTGGGAGTCCTGGGCGGCACCCTCACCAACGGCATTCTCGGTCTCTTCCTCGGACCGGTGATCCTTACCCTCGGCTATGACCTGGTGATCAGCTGGCTGAGCGAGAGCCAGATTGCCGATCCGTCCGCCTGACAGCAATGGCGGATGGGGATTGGGTGATTACGCATGAGGCCCCTTTTCACACTTCCTGGCGCGGTAGGCGCACCCGGGTGGCCAGCCCCAGCGATCGCAGCAGGCAGATCACGCCCCAGGTGAGGTCGAACTCCCACCACTGCAGCCCATGGCGGGCCGAGGACTGGAAGGCATGGTGGTTGTTGTGCCAACCCTCGCCGAAGGCCAGCAGGGCCACCCACCAGCAGTTGCGCGAGAAGTCACCGCTGTCGTAGGTCTGGTAGCCGAAGCGATGGGTGGCGCTGTTGACGAACCAGGTGACGTGGTAGACCACCACCAGCCGCAGACAGACGCCCCAGAGCACGAAGGACCAGCCGTTGCCAACCCAGGCCTGGCCCCAGGCGTAGAGGCCCACCGCCAGCAGCAGCTGCAGCCCCAGAAACCAGCGCTCACAGAAGCGATAGACCGGGTCGGCGGCGATGTCGCCGGTGAAACGGGCCACTTCCGCCTTGGCGGGCACCTCGTGGAACATCCAGAGCAGATGGCTCCAGAGGAAACCCTTCTTGGAATCGTGGTGGTCGTTGTCCTGGTCGGAGTAGCGGTGGTGATGGCGGTGCAGCCCCACCCAGGTGATCGGTCCGTGCTGGCAGGAAAGGGTGCCGCAGAGCAGCAACAGGTACTCCAGCCATTTCGGGGTGCGGAAGCTGCGATGGGAGATCAGCCGGTGGTAGCCGAGGGTCACCCCTAGGCAGCCGGTGATGAAGTAGAGCACGAAGGCGATCGCCATCGCCGGGCCGGTGCGGAACGGGGGCAGCAGCGCCAGCAGGGCCCCCAGATGCACCAGGCTCATGAAGATCACCGTCGACCACGAGATCGGCAGGTTCGGGGAGGGCAGGCGGGGGGATGGGAAGGAAGCAGTCATCGGCAAAACTCAGATAGCGCGGGAGAAACGACCGGCCGTGCAGCCGGAATGGGCATCGAAGACGTGGGCGACATTGCGCAGCAGCAGGCGCCCCAGGGGGGTAACCCGCAGCATCCGCCCCTCTTCACGGATCAGGCCGTCCAGGGCCAACTGCCGCAGGGCCGGTTGCTCGGCCCGGAAGTAGCGCTCGAACTGAATACCGAAACGCTGCTCCAGTTCTGCCGGATCCAGCCGGAAACGACACATCAGCGCCATCACTACCGCCCGACGGATGCGGGTGTCGTCATCTCCAAAGCGCAGCCCCCGCTCAATTGGCAGTTCCCCGGCGGCGATCGCCCGGTAGTAGTCCTTCAGCCCCTTGTGGTTCTGCAGGTAGAGGTCTGGCAGCATACTGATCGCACTCACCCCGAAGCCCAGCAGATCGTCCGCCCGGGTGGTGGTGTAGCCCTGGAAGTTGCGGTGCAGCGTACCGCAGCGCTGGGCCTGGGCCAGTTCATCCGTCGGCTTGGCGAAGTGATCCATGCCGATGAATTCATAGCCCGCGGCCGTCAGCTGCTCGATCGCCAGCCGCAACAGGGCCAGCTTGGTGCGACCGTCCGGCAACGACTCCGCCGGAAAGCGACGCTGCAGCGGCAGTTGATCCGGCAGGTAGGCGAAGCTGAACAGGGCAATCCGGTCCGGGTCGAGCGCAATCACGGCCCGTAGGGTTTCGGCAAAGCTCTCCCGGGTCTGGTAGGGCAGTCCGTAGACTAGATCGAGATTGCAGCTGGCGAAGTCCGCCTCGCGGATGGCCGCCATCGTCGCCTGCAGTTGGGCTAGCGGCTGGACCCGGTTGATCGCCGCCTGCACCAGCGGGTCGATGTCCTGAACCCCGAAGCTGATTCGGTTGAAGCCGAGCTGCCGCACCCCCCGGATGTAATCGGAACTCACTCCTTCGGGGTTGATCTCGATACCGCACTCCGCCTCGGCAGCGAAGTGGAAGCGCCGCTCCAGCATCTCCCGCAGGCGGGCCATCTGGGGCAGGCTCAGGTAACTGGGACTGCCGCCCCCCAACTGCAATTGGGCCACAGCCCGTCCGGCCGCCACGTGGGGACGCACCCGATCGAGTTCCTGCTCCAGAGCATCCAGGTACGGCTCGACTACCCGGTCCCCCAGGCCGGTGGTGATCCGGTTGCAGCCACAGAAGTAGCAGGCCTTGCGGCAGAAGGGCAGATGGACGTAGAGGCTGAGAGGGCGACGGAATCGGTTTCCCTCGGCCAGTGCCTCCGCCAGATCCACAGCCCCGGGACCGGGCTGCAGCGCCGTGGCGGGCGGATAGCTGGTGTAGCGGGGGGTGGGGCGGTCGTAGCGTTCGACCACCGACCAGTCAATCAGCGGCAGCAGCGCGGCACTCATTCCCGCACCTCCCCAGTCACGGAGGCAGCCACTCCCGCCGGTTGCAGTTCCTCCAGCAGGCCCCGGTTGAGGGCAAAGGCCAGTCGTGCCTCCTCGATGATCGCGTCCAGGTCGCTCTCGCTCAGCACCAGCGCATCAAGGGCATCCCGGAACCGGACCTTCGTCGCCACTTTCTCGGCGGGGGTGGGCAGGGCCTCGAACCACCAGAAGCTGACTCCGGCATCCTGGGGCTGACGGTTGAACAGGCGGCAGAGGTGACTCTGCAGAATCTGTCCACCCGAGAGATCGCCCAGGTAGCGGGTGTAGAGGTGGGCGATCAGCCGCAGGCCATTCCCTTCCCCGATCCGGCGCAGGCGATCGACATAGCGATCGGCCGCCGCCGAAGCCCCCAGCCGCAGCTGCCACTGGTCGCCGTACCAGAAGGCCAGATCCTGCTCCAGAGAGGGAACCCGGCGCAGCTCCGGGAACCGGAACGCCTGCAGCAGCGGCTCCCTCGCCCGCACCTCCAGGGTCTGCTCCAGTTCCCGATAGACCGGATAGAGCCGCGCCAGCAGACCGGCCACTCCTTCGGCGGCCACACCGCCGGACTGGATCGCCTGCATGAAGGCACTGTGCTCGTTGCGACCGTGATCCGCACGGATGGCGGTATGCAGCAGTTCAGACAGGGTCGTCATCACCCCACCTCAAATCTCGATTGCTCGACTATACAACCAGTCAGTTGTATAGTCGAGCATGTTGTCCGGGACATCTTCCGATGGTGACCACCACTGCAACCCCCCAAGCCAAGCCCGGTGTGCGTCTGCCGGGTCGGGAAACAGTTCTGACGCCCCGCTTCTATACAACCGACTTCAAGGCAGCAGCCAAGGTCGATCTCTCGGCGCAGCAGACCGAACTGGAGGCGATGCGCGACGAGATGAAGGCGGACTACAACCGCAACCACTTCGTGCGCGGCCCGGAGTTCGACGAGCACTGGCAAGCCCTGGATGAAGCCACCCAGACCGTGTTTCTGGAGTATCTGGAACGCTCCTGCCTGTCGGAGTTCTCCGGCTTCCTGCTGTTCAAGGAGCTGTCGCGAGCCCTGAAGAAACCCCAGCCGCTGCTGGCGGAAATCCTCCATTACATGGCCCGGGATGAGGCTCGCCATGCTGGCTTCCTGAACAAGGCGATGGGGGACTTCCGCATGTCCCTGGAACTGCCCAGCCTGAGCAGACAGCGCACCTTCACATGGTTCCCCTTCTCCTGGGTGCTCTACACCGTCTATCTGTCGGAGAAGATCGGCTACTGGCGCTACATTCTGATTCACCGCCAGCTGGTGCAGCGGCCCGAGTACCGCTTCAACCCGCTGTTCAACTACTTCGAGAGCTGGTGCCAGGACGAAAACCGCCACGGCGATATCTTCAAGGCGCTGATTCTCGCCCAGCCCCGGCTCTGGAACAATGGTTGGGCCCACTGGTGGATTCGCTTCTTCCTGCTCAGCGTCTTCGTCACCCACACCCTGACGGTGCAGGAACGCCACGGCTTCTACGAATCCCTGGGCTTCAACGCCGAGGACTACAACCGCGAGGTGATCCGTCAGACCAACGCCACCTCGGCCCGCACCTTCCCGGTGGTGCTGGATGTGGACAATCCGCAGTTCTGGGACGGCCTGGAGCAGATCAAAGGGTATGCCGAGCAACTGCGGCAGCCGGGGAACGGCTGGCTGCGCCAGCAGCGGCTGAAGCTGGGACTCTGCGGCGGCTTCCTGCGCCTGATGGCGCTGCCGGTGCGTCCGGGCCTGACCCCCGAGACGGCCCTGGCGATCGCCTGAAGATCACCTCACCGGGTGAACTGGCGTGGGCAGATCCACCGTGAAGGTGGTGCCCCCCTGGGGGCTGCTCTCGCAGTGGGTGCGACCGCCGTAGGCCTGCACACAGCTCTGCACCACCATCAGCCCGAGGCCGATGCCTTCGCAGTGTTCGGTGCGATCGCTGCGCCAGAAGGGCTGAAACAGATGGGGCAGCTCCTCGGGGGTGAAGCCGATGCCCCGGTCCCGCACGGTGATCCGCAGCTGCTCGGGACTGGGGTCCAGGCAGAGGTCGACGGTGCTGTCGTGGGGCGAATACTTGAGGGCATTGCTGAGCAGATTGAGCAGAATGTGGCGCAGCAGCAGCGGATCGCCCCACAGTCGATTGTCACCCTTGAGGTGCACGGCAATGGGATGGCGATCGCCGTCCTGGAGTCGGCAGATCTCCTGAACCTCCTCAACGAACGCCCGCAGCTGCAGCCATTCCGGCCGACAGACAAAGGCTCCCTGATCGGCCCGGTTGAGCAGCAGCACCCCCTCGGTCAACCGTTCCAGGGTGTCCACGGCCCGGCGGATATGGCCGAGAAAGTGCTGCTGCCTGTCCCGCGTCAGGGGCTGGGGCTGCAGCAGCGGGGCCAGGGCCAGCCGGATCACCGTCAGGGGCGATCGCAGTTCGTGGGAGATGAACGAGATCAGGCGATGCCGCAACCGGCTCAGTTCCTGCTCCTGCCGCAGGCGGTCGCGGGTGGTCTGGTAGCGGGTTCGCTCGAGGGCATAGCGGCAGCTGCGCTCGAGCAGCTCACCGCTGAACTTCCCCTTGATCAGATAGTCCTGGGCCCCCTGGGCGATCGCCTCCCGGGCCAGGGACTGGTCATCCTGGGCCGTGAGGATCACCCAGGCCATCTCCGGAGCCCGCAGTTTCAGGGCCACCAGCCCGGCCAGCCCGTCCGCATCCGGAAGTCCCAGGTCGAGGATCCCCAGGTCGTAGGGCTGCTGCTCGAGCCGTTCCCGCGCCTGGGCGAGCGTCGTCACCCAGTCTATGCGGTCTGTCTGTCCGGCGAACTGACGGCAGACAAGACGCTGGACAATCCGGGCATCGGCCGGATTGTCTTCCACCAGCAGAATCGCGAGGCCGGTCTCGGTCATGAATCAGGCTGCCGGAGCAGCGGTTGATGGGGGGTATGCAGACCCCATTGCGAATATCCTAGGGGCTGTTTGAAAAGCTGACGAGGAGCCGCTACTGGACGTTTTCATAGCC
>CAWUMD010000119.1:0-7747 GCA_963923365.1 uncultured bacterium | reverse complement strand
CGCCAGGGTCTGCTGCATCCGGCTGAAGGTGGCGCGATGCAGCGGTCGGTACTGCGGCTGACGGGAGACGTCTACAAAGCGCAGCCCCTCCAGCGCCCAGATCCGGGTGGGCGGATAGCTACCGGCGTAGCTGTCGAAGCGGTAGAGGAAGCGGTTGTCGGTACTGACAATCACGAAGCGGCCACTGCGGCTGGGGTCCTCGGCCGGTTGCGTCCCGCCGTTGAACGGCCCGAGGCGGACCGGCTTCCAGACCCGACCACTGCGATCGCTGGTCAGCACCACCGTGTCATTGCAGCAGTGGGCGCCGCCGGTGAAGGAGGAGAGCAACACCTCGGGATAGGGGTTGGCCGGGTCCATCTCGGCAATCTGCACCAGGGCCGCCGGGAACGGCGCCGAAGATCCGACGAGCTGGCCCACCCGCTGGCCGTTCACCGTCACCGTCACCACCGGTCGGGTACCGCGCAGGCCGTTCTCCGTGAACGGGCGCTGGCGCAGGGAAGCTGTCACCGCCCCCCGCCGAATCTCGCCGCCGGTCCGGCCGGTGGGGCCATCGGTGCGCAGCACCTGGGCCAGCGCCGGGGTGGCCAGCAGTCCCAGAGCGACCAGTAGGCCCGCAAGCATCGTTCGTTTCCGTCCCGGCATGGTTTCCTCCTGTCCTGGTGTTGTCCGACAGCCACTGGGCCTCAGAAGCGGATCTGCCCCTGGTGGATGTAGCCCCCGCTCGCTGCAGACATCGGTGAGGTACCAGTCACCCTAGCGCCCCAGCAGGTTGATGCTGCGGCGACTGCGGACAGATCCGGGTGCAGCTTACCCGCTGCGGGGGGCCCCCGCGCCAGGTCGGGGCGCAGGGGGGTGAGCCCCTCCACCCGGATTCACCCGAGGGAGGTATGGCACGGATGCGGTTGGAATCCCGCATCCGTGCCATGTCACAATCACGGCAGATCAGCGTCGGAGCCCATGGCAGAGCCCTCCCCCAGCAAGCGTCCCAGTCCCCGTCTGCTGCTGATCCCCCTGGCGATCGCTGCCGTCGGCTACGCAGGCTGGCAGATCTGGCGCGGTCAGCAACCCGTGACCTCCCTCACCCTCAGCGGTCGAATCGAGGGCTACGAAACCGACCTTTCGCCCAAGGTCAGTGGCCGGGTCCTGCGCATCGTGCCCCGGGAAGGGGACAGCGTGCGACGAGGGGATCTGCTGGTGGAGCTCGACAGTCAGGACCTGCAGGCCCAGGTGGAAGCGGCCCAGGCTCGACTGGCGGAGACCCGCTTCCAGTCCGAGCAGATTCGGACCGAGACCGGTCCCCAGGGTCAGTCAGCAGATGATGCTGCCCAGGCCCAGGCCCAGATCGATCAGGCCAGAGCCCAGCTGCAGCAGGCGATCGCCCAGGAGAGACTGGCTCAGGTGAAGCGCGATCGCTACGCGCGCCTGAGCAAGGAGGGCGCCGTGAACCAGCAGCAGGCGGATGAGGCGGAGACAGGACTGGAAACGGCGATCGCCACCCGGACGGCCCAGGAGTCGGCCCTGCGGGCAGCCCAGACCCGCTACAGCTCGCTGCAGACCAACATTCCCGAGTCCGCCGCCCGCTACCAGGCCAGTCTGCGGGCGATTGCCCGGGCCGAGGCGGATCTGCGGCAGGTGAAGACCCTCCGCTCCGAAACCCGGCTGTTCAGCCCCCTGAATGGCATCGTGACGGTGCGGGCCCTGGAACCGGGGGCCCTGGCCAGCCCGGGACGGACGATTCTGTCAGTTCTCGACCCCAGGACCGTCTACCTGAGGGGCTTCGTGCCCGAGGGAGAGATCGGCCGGGTGCGTCTCGGTCAGGTTGCCACCATCCGCCTCGACTCCGATCCGAGCCACCCCCTGCGCGGTCGGGTCAGCGCCGTCGATGCCCAGGCCTCCTTCACGCCGGAGAATATCTATTTCCAGAAGGACCGCGTCAAGCAGGTGTTCGGGGTGCGCATCGCCATCGACGAGCCCAGTGGCCTCGCCAAACCGGGAATGCCCGCCGATGCCGACATCCAGCTCCAGTGAGGCGGCGATCGCCGTCCGTGCCCTCAGCCACAGCTACGGCGAGACCCAGGCCCTTGAGGGTATCGATCTCAGCGTTCATCCGGGAGAGATCTTCGGCCTGATTGGCCCGGATGGGGCCGGTAAGACCACCACCTTCAACCTGCTGGCGGGCCTGATGCCGATCCAGCAGGGAGAGGTGAGCGTCCTCGGCTGCTCACCCCACCAGGTCCAGCCCCAGATCGGCTACCTCACCCAGCAGTTCTCGCTGTACCTCGACCTGAGCATCGATGAGAACCTGGCCTACATTGCCGGGCTGCGCCAGCTGTCCCCCCGGCTGCTGCAGGAACGGCGGGAGCAGTATCTGAGTCTGATGGGGCTGGAGCGGATTGGCGATCGCCTGGCCCGCAACCTCTCCGGGGGCATGAAGCAGAAGCTAGCTCTCTGCTGTGCCCTGGTGACCCAGCCCCGGGTGCTGCTGCTCGACGAACCCACCACCGGCGTCGATCCGGTGTCCCGGCGCGAGTTCTGGGACGTCCTCACCGCCCTGGGCGACGCAGGCATCACCATCCTCGTTGCCACTCCCTACCTGGACGAAGCGGAGCGCTGCCACCGCCTCGCCCTGATCAGCGAGGGCTGCATCCGCGAAACCGGGACCCTTTCGGAACTGCGGCAGCGCCTGGGCCTGTCGCGCCTGGAGCTGCGCTGCGGCGATCGCCCCCGGGCCCAGACCCTGCTCACCCCGGACCTCGACCCCCACCTGAAGGATCTGCAGAGCTTCGGCGATCGCCTCGACCTGCTCACGGATGCTCCCGAACAGACCCGGGCAGCTGTGAGGCGGCTGGATCTGCCGGACCTGCTGCTGGGACAGAGCCTGACCACCCTCGAGAACGTCTTCGTAGCCCGACTGCGGGAGCAGCAGGCCGACCCGCCCTTCCGGCCCTTCCCGGGTTCAGCGGCAGGGGGGCCTGCGGGCCAGGTGGCAATCGGAGCCCGGAATCTCAGCCGCCAGTTCGGGGCCTTTCAGGCTGTACGGCAGGTGGATCTCGAGATCCGCTACGGCGAGGTCTACGGCCTGCTGGGAGCCAACGGCGCGGGCAAGACGACGACGATCAAGATGCTCTGCGGTCTGCTGCCCGCCAGCGGCGGCGAGATGCGGCTGGCCGGGCAGGCGCAAGGGTTCCGCAGTCGCGAGGTGCGGCGGCGCATCGGCTACATGAGTCAGAAGTTCACCCTCTACGACGATCTGAGCATCATCGAGAACCTGCGCTTCTACTGCGGCGTCTACGAGGTTCCCCGTCGTCAACGGGCCGAACGCATCGACTGGGTCCTGGACATCTGTGGCCTCACCGCCCAGGTGGATCGGCTCACCGGCAGTCTGCCCGGGGGCTGGAAGCAGCGGGTGGCCTTCGGCGCGTCGGTGCTGCATGCTCCGGAGATCCTCTTCCTGGATGAGCCCACCTCCGGCGTCGACCCCCTGGCGCGGCGCCAGTTCTGGCGGCTGATCGCCGACTTTGCCCGACGGGGCACAGCGATTCTGGTGACCACCCACTACCTCGAGGAGGCGGAGCAGTGCGATCGCCTCGGTCTGATGGTGGCCGGGGAACTGGCGGCCCAGGGCAGTCCGGATGCGATTCGGGCAGAACAGCCCGGCCAGCTCTACGAACTGCGGGCCCGGAAGCCCCGGCAGGCGCTGAGCTGGTTGCAGCAGGCGCTCGCACCGGGCCAGGTGTCGGTGTTCGGCGATCGTCTTCACATCGCCCTCGCAGATGCCGCCGAAGCGGCACCGCTGCAGGCCCGGATGCAGGTCGCAGGTCTGGCCTGGGAGAGCTGGCGGCCGATCCCCTGGTCCCTGGAGGATTGCTTCATCGGCATCGTCAACCGTAGCGAAGCCGGGCACCGGCACCGGGAGGTCTGAGATGGACGGTCGCCGCATCCGCGCCCAGATTGCCAAGGAACTGGCCCAGATCCGCCGCGATCGCCTCACCCTGGCCCTGGCCTTTGTCCTGCCACTGATGACCCTGCTGATCTTCGGCTTTGCCATCCGCCTGGAGGCCAAGGACATCCCGGTGGCCGTCCAGGACTGGGATGGAACCGCCCTCAGCCGTCAGTACGCCGAAGGCATCTACGCCACCAACCAGTTCATCCCGGCGCCGGTGTCGATGAGTGCCAAACCGGAACAGGTGATTGATCGCGGTCAGGCCAGGGCGGTGGTGGTCATCCCCCCCCGCTGCACCGACCGGATTGCCACCGGCAGTCCCTGCTCGGTGCAGTTCCTGATCGATGGCAGCGACGTCAACAACGCCCGGGTGATCCGCAACGGTCTCGAGGCCACTAACCGCGAATTCCTGCGCCGCACCGGACAGATCCCGACGACAGAAGCCCTGAAGCTGGAGAGCCGTATCTGGTTCAACCCCGGCCGGGAGGAGGCCAAATACATCGTCCCCGGGGTGTTCGGGGTCGTCCTCTGGATTTTTCCCGCCCTGCTGGCGGCGGTGGCGATGGTGCGCGAGAAGGACCAGGGCACGATTATCCAGATCTACGTCTCCGGCATCTCCGCTCTGGAACTGCTGCTGGGCAAGGCGATCGCCTACCTGATTCTCGGCCTGGGAATCTCGGCCGTGGTGGTGGGTCTAGGCTGCGGCATCTTCGGCCTGAGGCTGGCGGGGGACCCGCTACCCCTGCTGCTGGGCATCCCGATGTTCCTCTGGGCCTCGATCAGCTTCGGCCTGCTGATCGGGGTGAGGGCCAGCACCCAGATTGCGGCGGTGCAGGGGGTCTCGATTGTCGGCTTCCTGACGGCCTTTCTGCTCTCGGGCTTCATCTATCCCCTGAGCAACATCCCCTTCCCGCTGTCGCTGATTCCCAACCTGGTGCCGACCCGCTATTTCATCGCCATTGCCCGGGACGCCTTCGTGCGTGGCAGCGGCTGGCCCGGCGTCTGGGCCTTCTGGCTGGCCATGGCCCTGCTGGGACTGCTCTTCTTCAACGCGGCCCGCAAGGGTCTCAGTCGGATGCAGCTGCCGGGCTAATTGCCCCCACGGCGAGGCATGATCGGGAACGAAGCGCAGGAACTGCCGATGACCGTGGTCCGTAATCTGGCGATCGCCAGCCTGGTGGCGGGGGGAACCGTCCTCGCGGCCAAGCTCCAGCCCTGGTATCGGGTGGTCAACTGGAACGGCCAGACCCTGCTTGCTGACTGTCAGAATCCCGCCATCTACATGAACGGATTCATCCGCAGCGGGCTGCGGGAGCAGGTCCAGAAGGCCAATCTGCAACCCCTGGGCTCCCTCGACCCGACCCAGAGCCGGGAACTGGCCCTGAGTGTGCTCAACGACGGACGGCTGGAGGGCTTCGTGCGCCAGGACACCGTCTCCACCATCAGCCAGGAGCTGCTGCAGAAGGGGATCACACAGATGGCCAACCAGGGCAGCTGGCTGGGAATGCTCAACCCCTTTGCCGGAGCCGCTGGGATGGTGATCCAGGGACTCTCGGGACCGATTGCCGCCGGTCTGGGCACCGCCATCGGTAACGCCTACGTCGAGCAGGTGCGCCAGTCCTGTCAGAAACCGGTCTTCTGAAGCCGCGGGAGACGCCCCATGTTGCGACGACTCAGTCTGGGACTGCTGCTGCTGGGCCTCTGGGGGCGTCCAGCCCAGGCCCAGCCCCCCACTTCCCCCCTGGTCCCTCAGCTGGGGGTCTGGCTGACCAACATCGACAGCAACGTCCTCTACGACCCGGGGGCGCTGCAGCCTGCCCTGGAGCAGCTGGGGCAGGCTGGGTTCACCACCCTCTATCCGACGGTCTGGAACAGCGGTTACACCCTCTGGCCGAGTGCGATCGCCGCCCGGCAGCTGGGTCAGCGTCAGGACCCGAAGCTGCAGGGCCGGGATCTGCTCGCCGAGCTGGTGACCCCGGCCCGACGGAAAGGGCTGCAGGTGGTGGCCTGGTTCGAGTTCGGCCTGATGGCCCCAGCAGGTGCGCCCTGGATCAAGCGCCATCCCGACTGGCTGCTGCAGGATCGGCGTGGCAACAGCATCTGGATGGAGGGGGCCGAGCCGCGGGTCTGGCTCAACCCGCTGCATCCAGAGGTGCAGCAGCTGATCGAAGATCTGCTGGTGGAACTGGCCCAGCGCTACGACCTGGATGGGATTCAGCTGGATGACCATTTCGGCTACCCGTCGCTGTTCGGCTACGACGCGCTCACCCTGGCCCGCTGGCGGCGGGACACCGGCGCCGATCCGCAGGCAGCCCCCCCGGGTGCCTTTGAGCCCGCCTGGATCCGCTGGCGGGCCGATCAGCTGACCCGCTGGCTGGGCCGACTGCGCCAGCGCCTGCTGGCGGCACGGCCAGGCCTGCGCCTGAGTGTCTCTCCCAACCCCCAGAGCTTCTCCTACAACCAGTACCTGGCGGACTGGCAGACCTGGGTGGAGCAGGGGCTGGTGGATGATCTGGTGGTGCAGGTCTACCGCCGCGACATGGACAGCTTCCAGCGGGAACTGCAGCAACCGGAACTGGTTCAGGCGCGACAGCGGATTCCGGTCAGCATCGGCCTGCTCTCGGGGCTACGCAACCAGCCCATGCCCACTGCGCTGCTCAGCCGTCAGTGGCAGGCCGCCCGCCAGCAGGGGTTCAGCGGGGTGAGCCTGTTCTTCTACGAATCGTGGCTCGAACGGCGGCGGGAGGGATTAACCGCGCCCGGTCTGCTGCCACCAGCGGCCAGCCCCGTTCAGCAGCAGTCCCCAGAGGCTCTCCAGAGTCGGACGACCGTAGACCAGGGTGGGATGGCTCAGTAGTCGGGGCACCATGGCCGGATCGACATCCGCCAGGGCCACACCGTCCCGCAGGGCCAGGGCCGAGGCGATCGCTACCCCTGCACCGCTGGAGATGTTCAGTTCGATGATCCGTCCGGCCCCGGCCCCCAGCCCACCGTATCCGGCGGCGGGGCCGAGCACCGCCAGGTTGCTGCGGTTGCGCGGCAGGGTGTGGCGATAGCCGAAGTTGAAGGTGGGCCGCGGCTGGTGGCTGATGCCGGGCAGCCCCCCCCGGAAGTCGAGATTGTAGGAGAAGGTACCCAGGGCCTCATCCCCAGGGACGCCACCCCAGGCCATCTGCTGGGCCGTCAGTGGCTCGAGCGGATCCCGCAGCTGGTCAGCAGAACGCACGTAGAGTTCCGGCATCCAGTGCACCTCGTGGGCGCCCAGACCCTTGAAGAAACGGGTGACCGCAGCCGCGTAGGGACGCATCCAGGGCAGCGGGCGACTGCCGCCCGCCAGAATACGCCGGTTCTGGGCAGCATCATTGCGCAGCAGCAGGGCATTGAAACTGAGTCGCCCCGGCAGCAGGGCGATGTTCGCCAGATCCAGTCGTACCGGGGAGCGCCGCAGGTCGGCGGGCAGGTGGGTCTGGCCATGGAAGGCGATCGCCAGGGCCGGACTCTGCTGATCAGCGGAGTCGGGAGTCCACTGCAGCGTCTCGGCCACCTGCCCATTCCAGTCCTGGAGGTCATCCACCAGACGCTGGTGGTGGCTCCGGTACTGGGGCCACTGGGCCAGCCAGCCCTGGGCCTGATGATCCCGGGGATCGAGTAGTCGACGACTGAGCCGATCCTCCACCCGGCGGAAGTCCGCCAGACTCAGACCGGTGACCTCAAACACCCAGCCCAGAGCCAGGCTACTGGTGGGCAGGCCCACCTGGGCAAAGCCACTGGTGAAGGGCACTCCGGCCCGGTGGGCGAGATCGG
>CAWUMD010000118.1:0-7933 GCA_963923365.1 uncultured bacterium | reverse complement strand
CCGGTGACGACATCAGATTCAGCACCGTCACCCCGGCTGCCCGGAAATGCTCCCGGTTGTGGGCCGCCAGCCGATCATTCTTCGCCAGCAGCTTTGTGCCCAGCTCCACCAGTCGCGTCGGCTGCTCCGCCTTCACCTGCGACACTGTTCCGCACCCGCAGCTTCCGCACATCACGACACCTCCAACGTTTTCAGTTCCAGTTCCTTCCCGGCCCGCACCTCGGTGCGATCGCCACCGCACTCCGGGCAGCCCAGGCTCCAGCCCTCGGGCCGGAAGTCGAGGTCACAGTCCGGGCAGTGGCAGTGCAGGGGCACCGTCTCCAGCTCCAGGCGGGCTTCCGCCGCAGGGGTGCCGTCGCGCACCACCTCGAAGGCAAAGGCCAGGGCCTGGGGATCAACGCCCGAGAGCTCGCCGATGCGCAGCACCAGCCGGTGAATGCGATCGCCCCCCTGGACCCGCAGCTGCTCCGTGGCGATCGCCAGGGTCTGCTCCATCAGACTCAGCTCATGCACGGGCCAGCTCCTCCTGCCAGCTTTCGAGCATCCACAGGCACTGGCTCAGGCCCTCCTCAGCCCGGGGCGAGAGCTTCTCCCCCCAGTCCCAGCAGTGGCCGGGCACCAGCAGCCAGTAGGCGGTCGGGCTGGCGCCGTAAAGTTCACGGGTCAGGTGCAGCAGTGCCGCCGGGTCGAGGTGGTGGGTCTGGCTGTCGTCCCCGGCCTCGGGGCACAGCGGTCGCATCTCCACCCCCGGCTCATCCCCTCCATCCACCGCATCGACAAACAGTGCCAGCTCCGTCCGGGCCAGTTCCGGGGCCAGCTCCGGCAGCAGCTGGTGGCAGGCGATCGCCTGCCAGTCGGAATGCTGCCAGCCCTGCACCGCCTCCGCCACCCGGGGGCCGATGCCGTCGTCACTGCGCAGTGGATTGCCGTAGCCAATCACCAGGGGCATCGATCCGCTCAATCCCGCCGAATCTGACCCTGATGGCTGCCGTCGGGGCCGACCAGATCCACCACCAGGGGCATGCGTCCGGCGGCGTGGGTCGAACAGGAGAGGCAGGGGTCGTAGCAGCGGATGCCCGCCTCGACCCGGTTGAGGAATTCCTCCGGAATGGTAGTGGTGGCGCCGTGGATGTAGTGCCGGGCGATCTGCTGCACCGTCCGGTTCATCGCCAGATTGTTCTGACCGGTGGCGATGATCAGGTTCACCCGCCGGATCAGCCCGTTCTCGTCCACCCGGTAGTGGTGGAAGAGCGTCCCCCGGGGTGCCTCGCTCACACCCACCGCCTCCAGATTGTTCACCCCGGCCCGGGCCCGCACCCGTTCGGCCTGCAGTAGTGGGTCCTCCATCATCAGGGCGATGCGCTCGAGCCCGGCCAGGATCTCGATCAGACGGGCGTAGTGATAGAGAAAACTGCTGGTGGGCACGCCACCGGCCCGGTGGCGCAGTTCCCGCAGTTCCGCATCCGCCTGGGGGGTGCCGATGTGGTCGCAGACGTTGAGGCGGGCCAGGGGGCCGACCCGGTAGATGCCCTCGGGATAGCCCAGGGGTTTGTAGTAGGGGAACTTGAGGTAGGACCAGGGCTCGACGGCCTCGCCGAGAAACTGGTGGTAATCGTCTTCGCTCAGCCCGTCGGCTACCGTCTGCCCACGGCTGTCGCGGAAGCGCAGGTGGCCGCCGTAGTGCTCCCACTCGCCCCCGCTCCCGACCAGCCCCATGAACAGGCTGGGGAACTCTCCGAAGATCTCCGGCTCCTGCTTCAGGGCCCCATCCAGTAGGCCCTTGAACAGGTCCAGGGCACTGCGGATGGTGGTCATCTCCTGGGGTAGGCGATCGCGAATCCAGGCCCTCGCCTCGTCCGAGAGGGGGCTGCGCACCCCGCCGGGCACGGCCCAGGCCGCGTGGATCTTCCGCGCTCCCAGAAGCTCGATCACCGTCTGACCGAACTGACGTAGGCGGATACCGGCCCGGGCGGTGTCCGGGTCGGCGGCAATCAGGCCGAAGACGTTGCGGCGGGCCGGGTCGCTGTCCCAGCCGAGCAGGAAGTCCGGGCTGCTGAGGTGGAAGAAGGAAAGGGCATGGGACTGGATGATCTGACCCAGGTTCATCAGCCGCCGCAGCTGTTCTGCCGCCGGGGGAATCTGCACTGCCAGGATTTTGTCGCCGGTCTTGGCGGCCGCCAGCAGGTGACTGACGGGGCAGATGCCGCAGATGCGGGCGGTGATCCCGGCCATCTCAGTGAAGGGACGTCCCTCACAGAACTTCTCGAAGCCGCGGTACTCGACCACGTGGAAGCGGGCGTCGGTGACCTCCCCGGCCTCATCCAGAAACAGCGAAATCTTGGCGTGCCCTTCGATGCGGGTGACCGGGTCGATGACGACGGTGCGGCTCATGGGGGTAGCGGAACGTCCAGATGGAAACAGTGTTAAGCGAAAACCCGCCGGAACAGTCTGCAGCAGCCGGAAGACTAAAGATTTCCTACCGCTTCCGCCAGCAGCCGTTGGAATAGGGCCTGGCACCAGCCTGCGTCCGGCACTCGGGGCAGCGATCGCCCCTCCCAGGTGCGCACCGGACGCAGGCTGAGGCTGCTGGTGAGCAGGGCAGCCTCGGCCCGCTCACCAGCAGCCGGGGTGAGGGTGGCCTCCCGGGCGAAGCCCCGGGCCAGGAGCTGCCCCCGCATTACCCCCGGCAGCACCCCATCCCGGACGGGGGGCGTCAGCCACTCCCCATCCATCTGCAGGAACAGGTTAGCGATCGCCGCCTCGGTCAGTTCCCCACGGGTATTGAGCAGAATGGCTTCATCCGCGCCGCGCCCCAGGGCTTCCTGGCGGGCCAGAATGCCATCGAGATAGTTGAGGCTCTTGATCCGACTCAGGGGCGATCGCTCGTTGCGGCAGGTACTGCGGGCCACCACCACATCCAGGGGCTCGAAATGGGGGCGTCCCGGCCCCGGCACGATCACCAGCGTCGGCGTGCCCAGGTCTTCGGGCCAGAGGCCGCGAGCAGCCACGCCCCGGGTGAGGGTGAGGCGCAGACTGCCTTCGCCCATGCGATTACGCTGGGCCGTCTCCTGCAGCAGAGCGGCGAGAGCGTCGGCACTTCCGGGCAGCGGGATCGCCAGTTGCGCTGCCCCCTGACCCAGCCGCTCCAGGTGGGCATGCACCAGCCGGGGGCGACCGTCGCGCACCAGCAGCGTCTCGAACAGGCCATCCCCGAGGGTGAAGCCGCGATCCGCCAGGGAGACGCTGGCCTCGGCCAGGGGCGTCCAGGTGCCGTTGCAGTAGGCCAGGAAGTCGGGCATGGTGCAGGGTCCGGTCGGAGAACTGGTCAGGGGGCGAGAACCCGGCGGGAACCGCCGCCGTCCCAGATGTCCAGCCTAGAACGGCCCGTCAGGAGAACTGAATCATGCAACGGATACTGACCGCCCTGCTCTGCACCACCGCCCTGCTAGGGACGGCCAACGCCCAGGCCCAGGATGCATCGGTGAACCGCCGCCTGCAGCAGTTGGAACAGGAAGCCGCCCGGGAGCGTACCTGCCGCACCGCCGGAGGGATCGGCGCCGCTGTCGGCGGTGCCCTCTCGGCTCTGATCAGCCGCCAGGACGCCTACGGCTGGACGATTCCCCTAGGCAGTGAAGTCGGGCGCAACGCCTTCTGCTATGGATCGATGGCCCTGCAGACGCCGGAACCCCAGACCCCAGCCCTGGCGGAGGACCTGCCGCTGCTCCCGACAAGCCGGCGCTGGCAGGGCAGCAGCAGTCGCCGCGCCATCCCGATCCGGGTGGTGGAAGCCTACCGCCGCTGAGGGATCGATGCCGAACCGGCGGATTGCCGCCATTCTGATGGGAGTCCGCCCCACAGACGGACTCCCCCTTCCGACCCCATGACCATGGCCACCGTCGATCTGCCCCTGCGTCAGCTGCGTCGTGCCCTCTGGCGGGACTCCGCCCTCAGCACCGACTACCTCGTCCTCTCGGCGGCGGCCTGTGCGATCGCCAGCTTCGGGTTGCTCTCCAACAGTGCAGCCGTGATCATCGGGGCGATGGTGATTGCCCCCCTGATGCTGCCGCTGCGTAGTCTCTCCCTGGCGATTCTGCTGGGGGAACGGCTGCTGCTGCTGCGTAGCCTGCTCTCCCTGGCGGCCGGTTCACTGCTGGGTCTGGGACTGGCCTTCGCCATCGGCTGGGTGGCTGGGATTCCCGACTTCGGCAGCGAGGTTGAGGCCCGCACCGGGCCGACCCTGCTGGACCTGGGGGTAGCGATCGCTGCCGGGGGTATCAGTGCCTTTGCCAAGCTGCGGCCCCGCATCGCCGACACCCTGCCGGGCACGGCGATCGCCGTTGCCCTGATGCCGCCCCTGTGCGTGATTGGCATCACCCTCTCCCAGGGGCACTGGCAGGAGGCCGGGGGTGCGTTGCTGCTCTACGGCACCAATCTGCTGGGCATCACCTCCGCCGGGCTGGTGGTGTTCCGGTTGGTGGGGGTTGCCCCGGGACGCCATCTGCTGCGCCAGCCCGCCGGTTGGCTGACCCTGGGAATGACGCTGCTGCTGGTCATTCCCCTCGGTCTGAGCTTCCTGCGGCTGGTGCAGCAGGCCCAACTGGAGCGGCTGCTGCAGCGGGTCGTCCAGCGCGAGACGATCACCATCGGTCAGCGGGCCCGGCTCTACGGACTGAAGCTCGACTGGAACGCCAGCCCACCGTTGGCCACCCTTGATCTGGGGGCAGTGGAGCCACCATCCCCCGCTCAGATTCAGGACGTGGAGGCTCTGGTTGCCCGCCGCATCGGTCGGCCGATGCGTCTGAAGATCAACTGGCTGCCGATCCGCACGCTGGAGGGAGGGGCCCTTCAACAGCCGTCCGGGCAACGTCCCCAGCCATGACCTCGCAACAGTTGCAGAGTGGGGCTGCGACCGCACAGACGGTCGGGTTCAGCGGAAGAAAATCTGCTGGGGCTGGGCGGCGCGGACAGTGACCAGTAGGGTGTCTTTGGATTCCCCGACCCCACTGTCATGGTCGCCACTCCGCTCAACGTCAATCTGTCCCGGCCCCTCACCCTGCCGGACCTGCGCTTCCTGACGGCCCTGGTGCGGGTGGCCCTGGCGGACTACTACCAGCAACGCAGCAGCCTGAGGCAGGAAGAGCGGCAACTGGCCCTGGCAGTGCTCAACCGGCTGCACAACGCTGAGTTCGAGTCCCTGCTGCGCAAGATGGGCTACCCGGAGCCCATGCTCGTGCAGGCGTTGTGGATTTACAGTTCAGCTCAACGTCGTGCGGTACCCAGCCCAAACGCCCAGGCCTGACATCGCGCCAGTGAGGGTGGCTTTGCTTGCTTGCCGGGGGGAAGTGACCCCGGGACGGTCGCGAGGGTGCCGGGAGGCCGGTGCCGCTCATCCGAGCACCTGCAGCAGGGGGTTGACCTTGGTCAGCATCTCGGCGTACTCGGCCGCGGGGTCACTGTCGGCGACGATGCCGCAACCGGCCTGGGCCCGGACCTGGCCCTGTCCCACCTGCAGGGTGCGGATCAGGATGCTGGCATCCATCGCCCCGTCGAAGCCGATCCAGAACAGGCTGCCGCAGTAGGCGCCCCGGGCGGTCACCTCCAGGTCCCGGATGATTTCCATGGAGCGGATCTTGGGGGCACCGGTAATCGAGCCACCGGGGAAGGTGGCCCGCAGCAGATCCACCGGCCCCAGCCCCGGGCGCAGCTGGCCGACCACCTGACTGGTGAGGTGGTGGACGTGGGCGAAGGATTCGAGCAGGAACAGAGCCGGTACCCGGATGGAGCCGATCCCGCAGACCCGCCCCAGGTCGTTGCGCAGCAGATCGACAATCATCACGTTCTCGGCCCGGTCCTTCTCGGATGCCAGCAGATCCACCGCCAGGGCGGCGTCCTGGACCGGATCGGGATGGCGAGGGCGCGTACCCTTGATCGGGCGCGTTTCGACCCGACCGGTCGCGTCCAGATGCAGAAAGCGCTCGGGTGAGACCGACAGCAGCCAGTGACCGTCTGCCGCCAGATAGGCCGAGAAGGGTTCGGGGCTGCGCTGCTGCAGGTCACGATAGATGCCCCAGGGCGATCGCCCGGTGGGCCAGTTGGCCCGAAAGCCGGTGGTGAAGTTGGCCTGAAAGATGTCCCCGGCGCGGATGTGGGCCAGCACGCGCCGCACCCGATCCTCGAATTCGCTCTGGGTCAGGTCCGGCTGCCAGTCCACGGGGGGCTGGGCAACCCCGGGTCGGGAATCGGAGGTGGAGGCCAGTAGGTGCGAGCGCAGGGCTGCCAGCCGCTCCCGGGCCCGAGCATCACGGCGTTGGGGATCGGTCTCCGGCAGACCGCTGGCGCAGATCCAGCAACGCTGCTGCTGCCGATCGAAGGCCACCACCAGATCGTAGGCGGCAGCTCCCAGGCCCGGGAGCTGAGGCGACACCGGTTTCGGGGTCGGCAGCCGCTCCAGCCATGTCCCGCACTCGTAGGCCAGAAAGCCGACGATCCCGCCCTGAAAGGGGGGCAGTTCCGGCCAGGGATCGAGCGATCCAATGGCCAGGGTCTCCGCCAGCAGGCCGAAGGGGTTGGCTCCCCCCTCGGCCGGGGTGGCATTGGCGCGCAGGGTGCGATAGGGCCAGACGCAGAGGTAGGCGTAGCGGTTCTCCGGCACCGGCAGGTCGCCACCCTCGAGCAGGGCGGCGGTCCGCTCAGCGGCAAAGGCAGCGAAGTAGTCGGCCGGTTCCCGCCAGGGCAGTTCCTCGACCCGCGGACGGATCACGCCAGACCAGCCTCCCGCTGTCCGAAGGGGGTGGCCAGTTCCGGCACCCCGGCTTCAATCAGGGCCTGGTCGCGGATCCGGCAGGAATCGCAGCGGCCGCAGGGCTCGCTATCTCCGAGGTAGCAGCTCCAGGTCTGGCGGATGGGCACCCCCAGGGCGATCGCCCGCCGCACGATGTCCACCTTGCGATCGCGGACCAGCGGAGCCACCAACCGGGGAGGACGACCTTCGACCCCGACCTTCGAGGACAGGTTGGCCAGGTGCTGGAAGGCATCCAGATACTCGGGCCGACAATCGGGGTAGCCGGAGTAATCGACGGCGTTGATCCCCAGGTAGATCGCCTCCGCGCCCCGGGCCTCCGCCAGGGATAGCGCCAGGGCAATGAACACGGTGTTACGACCGGGCACGTAGGTGGAGGGGATCTGGTCCGGGTGCAGACCCTCCTGGGGCACGGCCTGGGTTGTATCGGTGAGGGAGCTGCCCCCCCACTGGGCCAGGTTGACCGCGATTACCTGATGCTCGGGAATCGCCAGGGCCGCCACTACCCGACGGGCGGCCTCGAGCTCCGTCTCATGCCGCTGACCGTAGCGGAAGGAGAGGGCGATCAGGTCGTAGCCGTCCGCCCGGGCCTGGGCCGCAGCGGTGGCCGAGTCGAGCCCCCCGGAAAGCAGAACCACGGCTTTGGGCATCAGCGTACTCCCAGCAGTTTGTGTGTCTGGAGACTGAGGCGCCAGCGGGGCTGCTGACGCACGTAGTCGAAGATCAGATCCTGGGCCCGGTCGCTGCTCGCCTCGGGCTGCAGCAACAGCGCGGTGCCCGCCGCCACCGCACCCGCCTGGACCTCGGCAAACGCCAGATCCGCTTCGCTCTGGACCACCACCTTCAGTTCCTGTACGTGGGGGTAGACCGAAGGATGGACGGGCTTGAACGGTTTCGGTGAGAGGGTGACCCAGTCGAACTGGCCGGAGAAGGGATGGGTGCCGGAGGTCTCAAGGTGCACCCTCAGCCCGGCAGCCGCCAGGGCGGAGGTTAGGGGGGCGAGATCGTGCAGCAGCGGTTCGCCGCCGGTGATCGTCACGAACCGGGGGGCGGCGGCGATCGCCTCGGTCACCAGATCGGCGATCGCCCGGCGGGGGTGATGGTCGATCGGCCAGGAGTGCTTGGTGTCGCACC
>CAWUMD010000117.1:0-7996 GCA_963923365.1 uncultured bacterium | reverse complement strand
CCGGAAATCGGAGACCTAGGCGGTCACCAGCTCCGGACGCTTGCTGTTGCGGATGCTGGTGATCGCTTCCGCGTAGTCAGGCGCATTGAACACGGCGGAACCGGCCACAATAGCGTTGGCACCGGCTTCGAGCACCTGCCAGGTGTTGTTGCCCTTGAGGCCACCATCGACTTCAATCCAGGGATCGAGACCGCGCTCGTCACAGATCTGACGCAGCTGGCGGATCTTGGGCAGCACGGCGGGAATGAAGCTCTGGCCACCGAAGCCGGGGTTAACGCTCATGATCAGCACCAGATCGACGATGTCGAGCACGTGCTCGATGGTGCTGATCGGGGTGGAGGGGTTGAGGACGACACCGGCCTGCTTGCCCAGGTCCTTGATCTGCATCACGTTGCGGTGCAGGTGGGTGCAGGCTTCCACCTGGACGGAGATGATGTCGGCACCGGCCTTGGCGAAGTCGGGCACGTAACGCTCGGGCTCGACAATCATCAGGTGAACGTCGAGGGGCTTCTGGGTGACGGGACGCAGGGCTTCGACGATCAGGGGACCGATGGTGATGTTGGGCACGAAGCGGCCATCCATCACATCAACGTGGATCCAGTCGGCACCCGCCTGGTCGACGGCACGGACATCATCGCCGAGGCGGCTGAAATCCGCCGAGAGAATCGAAGGGGCGATGACAACAGACTTCTGAGACATGGGCTGATACTGCGTCCTCGTACCCGACCAGTTTAGCAACCCGGGGGGCCAGAGCCGTCCAGTCCGTAGCCCTGGTTACTCCTGCCTGCGTTGGTGATCCCCTAGGCTGGGAGCCGTTTCAAGCCCATTCGTTTCAGTTCAAGAACCCGGTCAGGTTTCGGCTTGCCAACGACCTCCGACCGACTGAAACTGTCTTCTATCCATGTGCCTCGGGGATTGTCCGCGTGAAGAACGTCCTTGCCATCATCCTTGGCGGCGGCGCCGGTACCCGCCTGTATCCGCTCACCAAGCAACGCGCTAAACCCGCCGTTCCGCTGGCCGGGAAATATCGTCTGATCGACATCCCCGTCAGTAACTGCATCAACTCGGACATCAACAAACTCTACGTCCTGACGCAGTTCAACTCCGCCTCCCTCAACCGCCACCTCACCCAGACCTACAACCTCTCCAGTGGTTTCGGCGACGGCTTCGTCGAGGTGCTGGCAGCCCAGATCACCCCCGAGAACCCCAACTGGTTCCAGGGCACGGCGGATGCGGTGCGGCAGTACATCTGGATGCTCGAAGAGTGGCCGGTGGATGAATACCTGATCCTCTCCGGTGACCACCTCTACCGGATGGACTACCGCCAGTTCATCCAACGCCACCGCGACACCAACGCCGACATCACCCTCTCGGTGCTGCCCATCGACGAGCGTCGCGCCTCGGACTTCGGCCTGATGAAGATGGATGCCAGCGGCCGCGTGGTCGAGTTCAGCGAGAAACCCAAGGGGGATGCGCTGCAGGCGATGCAGGTAGACACCACCCAACTGGGTCTGGATGCAGCGGCGGCGGCGGAGAAGCCCTACATTGCTTCGATGGGCATCTACGTCTTCAAGCGTCAGGTGCTGATCGACATGCTCAAGGGCAACCCGGAGATGACCGACTTCGGCAAGGAGATCATTCCGGCGGCGGCCCCGCAGTACAACCTGCAGGCTTACCTGTTCAACGACTACTGGGAAGACATCGGGACGATCGAGTCGTTTTACGAAGCGAATCTGGCTCTCACCCGCCAACCGGCGCCGCCCTTCAGTTTCTACGATGCCGAGGCGCCAATCTACACCCGCTCGCGCTATCTGCCACCGACCAAGATGCTCGACTGCCAGGTCACCGAGTCGATCATCGGCGAGGGCTGCATCTTGAAGAACTGCACCGTTCAGAACTCGGTGATCGGTGTACGCAGCCGGATCGAGGCGGATTGTGTCGTGCAGGACTCCCTGCTGATGGGGGCGGACTTCTATCAGACCAGCGAGGAGCGCACACGACTGCGGTCGATCGGCAAGACCCCGATCGGCGTGGAAGCGGGCAGCATCATCCGCCGCACAATCATCGACAAGAATGCCTGCATCGGCAGGAACGTGCAGATCATCAATAAGGACCGGGTGGAGGAAGCGGATCGCGAGGATCTCGGCTTCATCATCCGCAGCGGCATCGTCGTCATCCTCAAGGGCGCAACGATTCCCGACAACACAGTGATCTAGGGAAAATGGGGGGCCTACCGGCTCCCCACACCCCGCCCATGAAACTCGGTAAAGTCGTCAAATCGAATTCCCACTGCGACTACGTCGTACAGCTGGATGATGGCCTGGATGTGGCCCTGCCGCCGGACCCGGAGGATTACGGGTTCGGCTGTTTTGTGAAGCTGGAGGGCGATCGCCACTGGGCGGTCGGTATGGTCTACAACTCCCAGCTGTTCAACCCGATGTTCCTCAACAACGGGCCTCGGCTGTCGAGCGAACCGGACCCGTTCTTCACACCGGATCTGATCAGCGAAACCCGCACCCTGCTGGGCACGGTGCTGATCGGCAGTCTGGTGGCGGAGGATGGACAGCTGTTTGGACGCCAGGGCATTCCCCGCACCGTCGTACCGGTGAATACACCCGTGCTGCGGATGACAGCAGCCGAAATCCATCAGTTCCACCGCGATGCGGAAGGCCGTCCTCAGTTCCGCTACTACAGTCTGCTGCTGCGCTACGGCGGCAGCTTCGCCAGCCACCTGACTGAGCAGGTACTCCAGGAACTGCAGGAGATGGCTCTGTTCGAACCCCACGAACAGCGGGCGCTGCAGACTCTCTGTAAGGAACTGGCCTGGCGCAACACCATGGGCTCGCTGAAGCTTTAGCACTAGCGGAAGCGCGATCAGAAAAAGGCTGACTCTCTACAGGGAGCCAGCCTTTTTCTGCAGTCATGAAGCGGGTAGCACACAAAAAAGGAGCCCCCGAAGGGGCTCCAGAAGGGAGGAGTAGAAGTTGCTAGCCGAAGACTAGAACTTGAATTCGCTCTTCAGGACCGGAGTCACGTAAACGCCGTTGGAGATAACGGGAGGAACGGCATTGGGAGCGTTCTGCTGCTGAGCAGTGACGACATAGACACCAGGAGTGATGCTGATGTTATCGGTCAGCTGGAACTTGTAGTAACCTTCGAACGCGAAGTTACCCGAGTCAGCAGGACCACCAAACACAGTACCGGTACCGCTGGTCACGAAGGGCACCTGACCGATGGCCAGGCCCAGTTCGTTACCCTTGGCGAACAGGTTGGGGAAGGTGGAGGCAATCTTCCAGGACTGGACGGTCGCAGTGCCACGGGTGGAAGCAGCAAAGGTTCCGATAGCAGGAACACCGCTGTTGATGTTCAGGCCATTGAAGCTCAGGAAGCCAATACCGTAGGAGGCGTTAATGGTGAAGTTCGGGGAAGCCGCCCAGCCGATCGAGAAACCGATGTTGCTGGAACCGGTGCTACCGTTGAAGGCGCCCAGGGCATTCCGAGTGCCGAAGTTAACACCACCGTAGTACTGACCATTGTTGTTGTTCAGGCCAGGGGCCAGGACATTACCGTTGCGGTAGGAGTAGGCAATGGCCGCAATCACGTTGCCCGTGTCGGACTTGAACGCGAACTGGGTGGTGATGGAATTACCCAGGGAGAAGAGACCTTGGGTACCGGAGGCTTGGGTAGCAGGGCCTGCAGCCAAGACACCAGCGCCACCGCCAGCCTGGCCATTCACCGCACCGCTCTGGGCGATGTAGGCTACACCCCAGTTGAAGTTCTTGCCAATCTGCCAGTTGAAGCCAAGACCAGCCTGACCGGAAGCAGCGGTATCACCGTAGATGCCGGGGTCAGAGGTGCCGAAGAAGTTGCTGATGGTCGGCTGATAGAAAGTACCGGTAGTCGCCAGGATGTCCTTCACCTGAACGCCGGAGACACCGACGGTGAAGTTGACGTTGTTCACCGGCACCTTGTAGTACAGCTTCTCGAGGTAGAAAGAGCTGCTGGCAGGAGCGCCACCAGGAACACCACCGGCGAAGGTGCCGTTGCCGTAGTTGTCGTAGGCCAGGCTGGAGGAGGGGTTGCCGAGACCACCACGGAAGGCAGGGCTAACGATGTTGTTGTAGGCCAGGGTGGTGCGGAGCAGGTCCTTACCGGTGAAGCTGGTGTTCAGACCCAGGGTCACCTTGCTGCCGAAGCTGACGCCGGTGTTGGTGCCGTTGGGGTTGTAGGCCTGATCCAGCGACAGGATCACGTTACCTTGCAGCTTGGTGGTGGTGCTGAACTGCTGAGCTTGGAGTTCGGCGACCTTGGCATCGAGGGCATCGACACGACCGCGCAGGGTGGCGAGCTCAACTTGGAACTCTTGGAGCAGGCGCTTCAGGGTTTCCAGGTCTTCCTTGGAAGCGGCGTATTCGGTGACCTTATCGATGCAGGCGTTCAGACCGGCGGCGAACTCATAACGGCTCAGAGCCTTGTTGCCTTGGTAGGTCTTGTTGGGATAACCAACGATGCAGCCGTAGCGCTCGACCAGAGATTGCAGGGCTTGGTAGGCCCAGTCGGTCGGCTTGACATCGCTCAGTTGGGAAATGCTGGTGACCTGACCGGCGGCGGCTGCCTGGGTGGCAACGGCATCAGCCTTGTCGAGGGTGCTCATATCGGCAGCCTGAGCGCTGGCGGCAAAGCCAACGGCGACAGGCGCGATCATCATGGCCTTGAAGAGGCTCTTCATACGATTTTCCTCACACACAAAGGGATAGACCGAACCCGCGCAATGTGTCACGGTATACAGCTTTCCACGTGCTTCAGACTAACAAGCCGTCCGAGAAAATGTCCAGCGATCAAAGACAATCTTCAGACTGTCCCCGGTTCTGACACTCCAAGGCCCAAAAAACTATCCGCCCTCCGGCAGGGGCCGAAGGGCGGTCTAGTCGGGTCTATCGGGTTGAAACCTGGCTGCCGGGAGGAACACCTCCGTCAGTGGGTTTCATGCAGAGGAATTAACGGTATCGACCTGCAATACCGACCTCGGAAATACTGGCGTTAGTGAGCGGCCCCGGCACACAGCCGGCATTCTCCAACCACAAGACCCAGGCGTTGACTACTTTCAACCATAATGGGCACCACCTCCGGACTCACTAAAGGTTTACGCCCCAAATCCTAGCAAAGGTTTCCCGGAAAAATCAGCGCAGTTCCGCTACAACGGCATTTTCCAGAAGTGTTACGTCCCCCAGCAGGTCATCCACCGTGATCCGCAGGCGGCGATCGCCATCCACACGGAACTGCACCCGCAGGCGATCCAGGCCCGGTTCGCCGGGGGGATCGAGCCGGGCGATCGCCCGCGCCCCCTCGCGGTCGTTGAGGGGCTGCACCGTCTGCCGTCCCCCGGTCTGCCGGGAAATCAGGCGATCGCCATCGAAGAAGATCTCCGTCTGCTGGCTCTCGCCGGACAGCTCTCCGAGGATCAGTTCAATGCTCGGCTGGTTGGTCACCGATGCCCCCAGCACCAGTTCCACCGGCTGGCTCATCGGGTAGGCCTGCCCCGCCTGGATCAGCGGGTGCCAGTCATGACGCTGCTCGCGGTGGTTCCAGTAGCGAACGCCGTAGCTGTGATAGAGAAAGTCCTGCAGCTCCAGGCCCCGGGCCAACTGCAGCGCCCCCTGGGCGATCGCTTCGAAGGGGCGATCGCAGCGCACCTTCTCCCGGGGGAAGTAGCCCACCATCCAATCCTGAATCGCCGGGATCAGACAGGTTCCCCCCACCATCAGCACCGCGCCGATATCCTCCGGGGTGATGCCCTGGCGTCGGGCCTGCTGCAGCAGCGCAGCCATGGCCCCGTCCAGCTGCCCGAACAGCCCCCGCTGGCGCAGCAGGTCAGCGAACTGCTCCCGGTCCAGCTGCAGCTCACGACTATCGAAGGTCTCCGCATCAAAGTAGACCTCCGTAGCCGCTGGCTGGCTGGAGAGGGCAATCTTCAGCCGCTCCGACAACCGGGTCAGGACCCGATCCGCGCTCAGACCCAGAGTCGTGGCCAGATGCTCCGCCACCCAGGTATCGAGATCGCTGCCGCCGAGGGTCAGGCCTACCTTGGCCAGCACCCGAGCCAGCCGCGGCCGCTGCCCAGAGTCGCCCGCGAAGGACTTGTCCCCCCACTTGAGGATGAACCCCAGGGGACGGCTGGCGGTTTCCAGGCGGGAGGTTTCTAGCTTCACCAGCGAAAGGTCGAGGGTGCCACCGCCGAAATCAACCACCAGCAGCAGATCCTGATCGGCCATGCCGTAGCCCAGGGCGGCGGCCGTCGGCTCGTCAATCATCTGCACCCGCTCCACCCCCAGGCGATCGCAGACCTGACCCAGCCAGCCCCGGTAGGCCTCAAAGCTGTCCACGGGTACCGTCAGCACCAGGGAGTCCACCGGCAGCGGCACCTGCTGTACGTCCCCCAGCACCTCCCGCAGGAACCATTCGCCCAACTGCTCGAAGCTGACGGCACAGCCATCCAGTTCCGGCAGATACCCCTGGATCGGGCTGCCGATGCCCCGCTTGAACTGGCTGAAGAACCGCTGAGCGACCCGATCGAGGCCGCGATCGCGCACCAGCTGACCACAGAGCACCTGCCCGCTGGCCGCATCCTCCACATGGATCAGACTGGGCACCAGAGGCGGGTTACCGGGATCCCGACGGCTGAGCTGGGGCAGCACCACCGTTTCCGGCCGATCGTCGAGCGGGTTCCAGCGGGCCACCACAGTGTTACTGGTGCCGAAATCGATGGCGATCGCCATGGGTCTGTCGCCTTCCGTTGCAAGTGCGCCGCTATCCAGCGTGCCACGGCGCAGGGATCCGCGCGGGGGGCGGGTTTCAGGAGCGGGTTGCAAAAAAACTTCAACCGGGAATTAAAGGATTCCGCAGCTTCGGGACCCCCTGCAGAGGACCGCAGTTGAATGGTGAGCACAGACCATGAGCGGAGGGCGAATGCATGCCCGGCAGCCAACAACTCTCCCAACTGATCCTCAGCTACTTCCGGGAAGAACCGGAACTGGTGACCCGCCTGCAGGTGCTGGACCGCTGCCAGCTGGGACGGTTCTGGTTCACCCTGCGGATCGATTGCCCGGAGCGGGCGATCGCTGATCAGGTCTGTGGGTTGATTGCTGCCATCTGCGAGCCGATCGGGCTGCTGCGGCTGGCCCGCCGGGTGCGGGTGCGATGCGTCGACGGGCCGGTGCGCACCTTCATCGTTCAGGATCAGCTGCCGGTGTCCGATGCCTCGGACGACAACGATCTGAGCATCCGGGAAACGCCCTGAGCCGCGCGGTAAAATCGATCCATTGTTCGAGGACCGTCTGCCATGCTGTCGCGCCCCCCTTCCGAGACGTCGGACCTGATGTTCCGCGCCGAGCGGCTGATTGCGGACACCCCCAACTCGAACCGCTATCGGATTACCGTCGCAGTGGCCAACCGGGCCAAGCGCCGCCGCTACGAAGACTTCGAGAGCTACTCCGAAGACCCCACCCTGAAGCCGGTGATCCGGGCGATCATCGAGCTTTCGGATGAACTGGACCAACCGGCCATCATCGGCGAATGATCCGCGGCGTCATCAGAACGGCGACCAGTGCCAGGGCGATCGCTCTGGCACTGCTGCTATGGGGCGGTTCACTGCCGCTCGTGACACCCCCCGGCCATGCCCAGACAGCACCGGCCCCCTATGTCCGTCCGCCCAAGCCGACGGAGCTGGCACCGAAGATCTACGAGCAGATGCCAACCCTGCCGAAGGCCAACACCTACCGCAGCATCGCCACCGGGGATGCCCGCCCCAATGACACCTTTGTCTCGCGGCTGATTCAGTACCACATCCAGATCAAGGGCCGGCGGCTGGGCTCACGCATGGACTGGAAAGTCACCTTCGCTGATCTGCTGGGGGTGAGCGGGCCGATCTTTCCCGAACAGTACGTGGGTTACGAGCTGTCTCTTATTCACATCTCCGAGCCCACGAGACCAGAGAGGA
>CAWUMD010000116.1:0-8025 GCA_963923365.1 uncultured bacterium | reverse complement strand
CTCGGCGCCGACGTGTTCGCGATCGACACGCGCATGGGCGGCTACTCCGGCATCACCGCGGCATACCTGATCAGGGGCGATCGCCCCAGCCTCAGCTACAGCCAGCTGGCGGTGGACCGCGACGACCGGCAGCTGACCGTGCGTCTGCAAGCCCGAAATCCGGCGGTGGTGCCGCTGCTGCTGGACCAGGGCAGCTTCAGCCTGCGGGATGAGCAGGGGGTGATCTACCCGCTCACCCTGGTGGAGGGGCCGCCCACCCTCAGCCGTCAGGATGGGGCCCAGCCCCTGCGACTGCAACTGGATGGTCTGCTGCCGGATGTCCGCCGTCGTCTGCTGCTGGTCTGGAACGAACGCCCGGATCTGGCCATTCCCCTGCCCGTCACCCCCTGATGCCGATGCTGCTGTCCGGTCCGTCCTTCACCCCGGAGGCTCTGCTGCTGCGCCTGCTGGTGGTGCTGCTCCTGGTGGCGATCAATGCCTTCTTCGTGGCCACGGAATTCGCCATCGTCTACGTACGCCGTTCCCGCATCAGCCAGCTGGTGAAGGAGGGCGACGTGGCGGCCCGGGCCGTGCAGCGCCAGCAGCAGAGCCTGGAGCGGCTGCTCTCGACCACACAACTGGGGATCACCCTGGCCAGTCTGGCCCTGGGCTGGGTGGGGGAAGCCACCGTGGCTACGGTGTTCGCCACCAGTCTTCAGGGCTGGCCTGCTGCCGCCCGCCTCGGTCTCAGTCATGGGCTGGCTTCGGCGATCGCCTTCGCCTTCCTGGCCTATCTGCAGATCGTCCTCGGCGAACTCTGCCCGAAAGCGGTCGCCCTGCTCTACCCGGATCAGGTGGCCCGCCTGCTGGGCCCGATCTGCGAAGTGATCGCCCGCATCTTCAATCCGCTGATCGGGCTGCTGAACCGCTCCACCCGGCTGCTGCTGCGCCCCTTCGGCATCGAGACCCGCCAGTCCCGCTGGTACAGCGGCGTCACTCCTGAGGAACTGCAGTGGATCATCGAGTCGGCGGCCGAGTCCACCGGCCTGGAGGCGGATGAGCGGGAACTGCTCAGCAATGTGATTGAGTTCGGAGATATTGCTGTTGCCGAGGTGATGGTGCCCCGCACCCGGCTCGTGGTGCTGCCCCGGGACGCGACGGTGCGCGAGCTGCTCGCGGAAGTGGGGCGAACGGGCCATGGTCGGTTCCCGGTAACCGGCGAGAGCCTGGATGAGGTGGTGGGCATGATCGATTTCCGCCGTCTGGCCCTGGCCCAGCTGCAGCAGTCCCTCGACCTCGACAGCCCGATTACCCCCTGGATTCAGCCGGTGCACTTCGTGCCCGAGTCCATGCCGCTCTCGGATCTTCTGCCCCTGATCCGCCAACTGGAGCCCCCCCTGGCGATCGTGGTGGACGAGTTTGGGGGGACTGAAGGCCTGGTGACCATGAAGGATCTGCTGGCGGAAATCCTGGGGGAGGTGGAATCCTCGGCTCCGGACCGCCGCTTCCGGGCCGTCACCGCCGACCGTTGCGTCGTTCAGGCCCAGACGGATATCGACACGGTCAACGAGCGCCTGGATCTGGACCTGCCGGAAAGCGATCGCTACAGCACCCTGGCCGGGCTGGTGATGGAGCGGCTGCAGCGCCTGCCCCAGCCGGGCGATCGCCTGGAGGTGGCGGGTGTGCGCCTGACGGTGCTGGCGGTGGAGGGACCGCGCCTGACCGAAATCGAGATCTGTCGCTTTCAGCCCAGCCAGCCCCCGACCTGAGTGGGGAACGGGCTGCGTGGTAGTATCGACCAGATTTCCAGACCGTTGTGGAGCAGGGTGCGTCGATGGCAGCAGCAGTCGCAGGCCAGTCCCAGAAGCCACTGCGGATCGGGGTGATCGGCGTCGGCAACATGGGCCAGCACCACACCCGTGTCCTCAGCCTGCTCAAGGACGTCGAACTGATTGGCATCGCCGATGCCAGCGTCGAGCGGGGTCTGGAAACCGCCAGCAAGTACCGTTGTCGCTTCTTTGAGGACTACCGCGAACTGCTGCCGCTGGTGGATGCGGTCTGTATTGCTGTGCCCACCCGCCTGCATTACGAGGTGGGGATGACCGCCCTGGAATCCGGCGTGCACTGCCTGATCGAGAAGCCGATCGCCGCCAGCCTTCAGGAAGCCGAAGCCCTGGTCAATGCCGCTGCCGAAGCGGGTTGCATCCTGCAGGTCGGGCATATCGAACGTTTCAACCCGGCGTTCCAGGAACTGAGCAAGGTTGTCCAGACCGAGGACATCCTCGCCCTGGAAGCTCACCGCATGAGCCCCTACTCCAACCGGGCCAACGATGTCTCGGTGGTGCTCGACCTGATGATCCACGACATCGACCTGCTGCTGGATCTGGCCCAGGCACCGGTGGTCGATGTGCAGGCCCACGGCAGTCGGGCCCTGGGCTCCGAGCAGCTGGACTACGTCACTGCGACCCTGCGTTTTACCAACGGCGTGATTGCCACGGTCACTGCCAGTAAGGTCACCCACCGTAAGATCCGCAATCTCTCGGCCCACTGCCGTGCCAGCCTGGTGGAGGCGGACTTCCTGAACAATGAAATCCTGATCCACCGCCAGACCACCTCCAGCCTCGGGCCGGATCACGGCCAGATTCTCTATCGCCAGGACGGCCTGATCGAGAAGGTCTGGACCAGCAACATCGAGCCCCTGAACGCCGAACTGGAGCACTTCGCCCAGTGTGTGCGTGGGGGAGAACCGCCCTCCGTCGGTGGGGAACAGGCTATCCAGGCCCTGCGCCTCGCCAGCCAGATTGAAGCCATGGCCCTGGCGGCCGCCAGCCCGGCGGCGGTCGCGGAGCTCGCTACCAGCTCGGTCTAGAACTGGCTGGCGGTTCCTGCAGGTCTGAAAACGACCCCGGAGCCGCACAGGTTCCGGGGCCCTGGGTGTGGGGCGGTGGGTTGGACCCTAGGCGCTCAGGGAGAGGGCCGGGACGCTGAGGAATCGGATGGCCGCCAGCAAGCTGTCGCGGCAGGCCCGGGGCGATCGCTCGTAGAAGCGGTGCCAGGCATCGGCCTTGCACTGGTCGTAGTGGGCTTCCTCGCCGGGGTGCTGCTCCAGCCAGGCCAGTCGGACGGCGTGGCCGATCAGCACATCCAGGACGATGTATTCCTCGAACTGCACCTCCGGGTTGGCCTGGACGAAGGCCCCAAGGCTGACGAGGGCTTCCAGGGTGAGCTGGCGGTACTCCGGGGCGTCGATTTTGTTGAGCAGGTGCTCCACCCGCAGGGCGAACTGCTTCTCGCCCGGGGTCATCTCTGCCAGTACCGGTTCGCTGTCGAGGCGGTTCCGGCGCTCCAGCTTGTCCCCGATCACCAGACCGCGGCAGTGTTTGAGCACATTCCAGACCAGGGGGTAGAAGTCCTTGGGCACCCGGTTGAAGGCCCCGTCCCGCTGTCGCTGGAAGCGCCAGCCCCGGCTGGGTGCCTCTTCCGGTTCACTGGTGGGCAGGTCCCAGCGGATGCCCTCGGAGTTCTGCAGGTGCAGGCTCTCCTGCTGCTGCAGGGTGCGGCCGAAGTCCTCGTAGCCGACGATGGCCGCCCGCAGGCGGGTCTTGATCGCGAAGGGGCTGAGCTGCATCAGCTGTTCGTAGGCTTCGTCCTGGGTGAGCTGCCGTTCCTGGGCCAGTTCGCCGGTGAGCAGCAGGATCAGGTAGCCCACCCGTAGGGTAAGGAAGCCCTTGAACAGTGCCGGCTCGCCCCGTACCAGCACGTTCAGGTAGAGCAGGATCTCCTGGCTGAGGGTGCGTTCGCGGATGTCCTCGCGGCAGAAGAGCGTGAACTTCTCCTGGATCTCACTCACCGGCAGGGGCTCGACGATCAGCGAGGCACTGGTGTAGGCCTTGCCGATGGCAATCTGCTTCTGGCGCACCACCAGGTCCGTGACCGCGTCCTCCAGGCCAATGTCGGTGCGTCCCAGCACCCCGGCCACCTGGCGCAGGATGCCCCAGTAGCGTCGATCAGCGGCCCGGCTGTAGACCTCGTCGAGCAGATCCTGAACCCGGTCGGGGCCCCCCAGGCCGGTGCTCCAGTCGAGCCCCTGCAGGGCTGCCAGATCCTGCAGCAGTTCCGCCTGCTCGTAGAGGTTGAGGCTCTGGTGCAGCTGCGCCACCAGATTCCCGGCTTCGGTCTCCGTCTCCAGGACGTAGGCACGAGTCCCGCTCAGCGGCCGGTCCGCCTGGGGATCGTGGCCGAGGACATAGCAGCGGGGCCGGGTGTCCTGCAGGCCGTCATCGGTGAAGCGGAAGCCGTGCAGCTCATCGATGCGTTCGATGCCGGTCGTGCGCAGCAACTGCTGCAGCGGGCCCAGACGGATGGGGACGTTGTGGCAGCGGCCGCTGGAGAGCTCGCCGATCAGGTCCAGCAGGGCTTCCTGCCCGGTTTCCACCATCGTGCGGGTGATCAGCAGCGTCAGGGTCGGGCGTCCCGGTTGGTTCCAGTTGCGGTGGACGTAGCTGAGCTCGCTCTTGAACTGGGCAATCAGGAAATGGTAGTCGAGGGTGAGGTAGAACTGGCGCTGGTCCAGGAAGCTGGGCAGGAAGACAACGGTCTCCCCGGCCAGCTGGTAGGCGCGGGCCGTGGCCAGGCTTCGCAGGCGTCGCAGGGGACGGCCATTCAGCCCCAGGCGCTGATTCAGCCCCACCTGGTGGTAGACCTGGGCCAATTCCTCGCCGCGGCGGATGCGGATGGGGGCCACCTGACTGGGGGTCTGGGTGGTGATCCCGAAGTCCGCCAACCGGGTCTGTAGCTCCTCATCCTCGGCCAGCAAGGCGATCTGCACGGTGGTGGGGCGGGGAGCCTGGGCCTGCCGGTGACGGCCGATCGGGTCGATGTCCCCCAGCTCCAGCAGCCCTTCCGCCAGCAGTTCCCCGAGCATCCACAGGCTCTGGGCCCAGACCAGGGGCAGGTTGTCGTTTGCGTCTCGGATCTGGCTACCGGGAGACTGCCGCTCGGCTTCGATCCGGTCTTCAGGGACGAAATAGAGTTCCGGCAGCAGCAGTTGACCATCCCGTTCCACCGCCAGCTGCTGCAGGCGATCGCGGTAGTAGGCCACCTGGCTGCGATCGCCCCGGAACAGGCCGTCGAGCATCAGGTAACAGAAGAACAGCGGCCATTCGCACTCGATGTGCTCGAACTGCTGCAGCTCGAAGGGCTCGTAGTGGAGGCGGCTGGTGTCCTCAATCACCGCTTGGTGGCCATCCCGTAGGAAGCGTTTGCAGCCGTAGCGGCCTTCCAGCTTCGTCACCACCTTGCGGCGGGTGCGCTCCGCCAGATCCCGGTCGGTGACGGCGAAGGCGGGGAAGCTGACGATGCTCAGCAGGGCCCCGTCCACTTCCTTGGAGGCCGACTCGCGCGGCAGCAGCGATCGCAGCGTCAGGCGGGTGCGGGCAATCTCATCGGGCATGACGTGGATCACCGAGGCCTGACTGCCGTTGGCGCCGAACAGGTCGAAGCCGTTCAGGGCCTCCAGGGCGGCCAGGGCCATGCCAATCGAACTGGCGTTCAGTTCCGGCTTGCCGTGGTTGATCTTGTTGCCCCGTTCCCAGATGCCGTAGTCCGGAGTGCGGTAGGCCCGGCCGATGTACCAGACCAGGTTCTGGACGAAGTTGACCTCATCCAGGCTGGTGATGATCGGCAGGCCTGAGGCCGTCATCTGGGCCAGCATCAGCAAAAACAGCGAGGTGGCGTCCAGCTGCAGGTGTCCCCACTCGTCATCGCCGACCACGGTGGTGCCGGTGGGGGTGTCGTACTTGGCATGCAGGGCGTCGAGGGGGTTCTGGGTGACCTTGAATTGCTCCACCTTGTCCGCCTGGCGCATCATCGCCACCAGCAGACCCCGCATCAGACGGATGGTGCTCTGCTCCAGCTGGTAACCCCGGCTGGGGTCGAGGCCACTGCGACGGTAGGCCAGGGCCAGCCCCCAGACGGCGAGGATGCTGTAGACGTTGTCGCGCACCCAGGCATCGGTGTAGTTGCCGTGGATATTCACGGCGGTACTGGCGGGCAGAAGGCCGCTGATCGGGTGCTGGCGATCGAGGATCACGGCCTGCAGCTGACGATAGAAGCCATCCAGACGGCTGGCCGGATTCTGGGTGGAACGGATTGTTGCGGTCATCACCAAACCCCGACGTCGACAGGCCCGTCGGCACGGTAAAGTGCCGAGGCTGGCCCATACTAATGAACTGGCTTATTCCGAAATCGTCCCAGATAACCGTTCCCACCGAACATCCCAGGAAATCCCACCCGACCATGAGCGCCTCTAATCAGACCGCATCTGTCCTCGGACTGCCGGTGCACCTGCGTCCCGATTACGTGGAGGCTCTGAGCTCGCGGCTGCGGAGCGGGGACGGCACTCATGTGGTGACGATCAATGCCGAGATGGCGATGCTGGCCCAGGAGAACCCTGAACTGGCCGAGGTGATCCGCCAGGCGGAACTGGTGATCCCTGATGGTGCAGGCGTGGTCTGGGTGCTGCGCAGCCGGGGTTGGACGCTGCGGCGCTGCCCGGGCATCGAACTGGCGGCGGCGCTGGTGGCCCAGGCTGCTCGGGAGGGCTGGACGGTCTGCTTCTACGGGGGTGAACCCGGGGTAGCCCAGGCGGCGGCGGACCATTGGCAGCAGCAGTATCCGCAGCTGCGCATGGGCGGTGTCTGGCATGGTTACCTCTCCCCCGCTGAGCAGCAGCAGTGTGCCGAGGCGATCGCCTCCCGGCAGCCGCAGCTGATTCTGGTCGGCCTGGGCGTTCCCCGTCAGGAATTCTGGATCCGCGATCACCGCTCCCTGGCCCCCGGATCCATCTGGGTCGGGGTCGGGGGCAGTTTCGACATCTGGTCCGGCCGCAAGGAACGGGCCCCCCGCTGGCTCTGTCGCCTCAGCCTCGAATGGACCTGGCGCCTCTACCAGGAGCCCTGGCGCTGGCGGCGGATGCTGGCTCTGCCGCAGTTCGCCTGGGCCGCCCTGACGGAGCGATCGCCCGCCCGTCCCTGAAGAGACTGTCATCTTCGTGACAGAACGGGTCAATCTGCTGTATAGTTTTTAATTGCCGCCGAAATCGGTGCAGTACGCCTGGCTCAACGCTCGCCATGCCGATGCTGCCGTGACGGATGGTTAAGTCAGATGACCTAGGGCATTCGCTTGCGACCCCGACCCTCGCGGGGGTTGCCCCACGGAAACTGAAGCGCCGCTCTCCGGAGTCAGCTTCAAGTCCGAGCAAGCCTGAGCCAAACGAAACGCATTGCGTCTCCCCGACTCGCTCTGTTCATCACCGACTTAAAAACCGCGACGGAAGCCAGAAGCCCTTGGGTTGTCTGGTCTTTATCGCGTTCGGGCTGCGGCCGCGATCGCCAGTCTGAAGCCCCGAGTAGCGTTTACAGGGAGTTCCTGAATCGTGTCAGTCGGAATCCTCGGCACCAAGCTGGGAATGACGCAAATCTTCGACGAGAACGGCAAAGCCGTCCCCGTCACCGTCATCCAGGCAGGTCCTTGCACCATCACCCAGGTCAAGACCACCGCAACCGATGGCTATAACGCCATCCAGATCGGCTACAAGGAAGTTCGCGAGAAGCTTCTCAACAAGCCCGAACTGGGTCACCTCGCCAAGTCCGGTGCAGCCCCTCTGCGCCACCTGATCGAATACCGCGTCGACAGCACCGAAGGGTTCGAGCTGGGTCAGTCCCTGACCGCCACCCTGTTCGAAGCGGGTCAGAAGGTGGACATCGCGGGCCACACCATCGGTCGCGGCTTTGCCGGTTACCAGAAGCGCCACAACTTCGCCCGCGGCCCCATGGCCCACGGTTCGAAGAATCACCGCCTCCCCGGTTCGACCGGTGCCGGTACCACCCCCGGTCGTGTGTTCCCCGGCAAGCGGATGGCTGGCCGCTACGGCAACACCGAAGTGACCATCCGCCAACTGGCTGTCGTGCGGGTCGACGCCGAGCGCAACCTGATCCTCGTCAAGGGTTCGGTCCCGGGCAAGCCCGGCGCTCTGGTGAACATCAA
>CAWUMD010000115.1:0-8063 GCA_963923365.1 uncultured bacterium | reverse complement strand
GCCACCCCCATCGCTGACGCCCCCGCCTTCGACCTGAAGGTCTACCTCGCCGAGAAGCAGCAGCTGGTGGAGGCAGCCCTGGATGCCATCCTGCCGCTGCAGGAGCCGAAGACGGTCTACGACTCGATGCGCTACTCGCTGCTGGCGGGGGGTAAGCGCCTGCGGCCGATTCTCTGTCTGGCGACCTGCGAACTGGCGGGCGGCACGGTCGAGATGGCCATGCCCACGGCCTGTGCCCTGGAAATGGTGCACACCATGTCGCTGATCCATGACGACCTGCCCGCCATGGACAACGACGACTACCGCCGCGGTCGCCTCACCAACCACAAGGTCTACGGCGAGGACATCGCCATCCTGGCCGGAGACGGCCTGCTGACGTACGCCTTCGAGGCGATCGCCGCCCAGACCCGCGGCGTGCCTGCCGAGCGGGTGCTGCAGGTGGTGGCGGGCCTGGGTAAGGCCGTCGGTGGTGAAGGTCTGGTAGGCGGCCAGGTAGTCGACCTCGAGTCCGAGGGCAAGACCGACGTCACCGTCGAGACCCTGAACTACATCCACAGTCACAAGACCGCCGCCCTGCTGGAGATCTCCGTGGTCTCGGGCGCGATTCTGGCCGGGGCGGATGCCGACACCCAGGCGCGGCTGGGACGCTTCGCCCAGGACATCGGGCTGGCCTTCCAGATCATCGACGACATCCTCGACATCACCGCCACCTCCGAGGAACTGGGCAAGAGCGCCGGCAAGGACATCGCCGCCCAGAAGGCCACCTACCCCAGCCTGCTAGGCCTGGAGGAGTCCCGTCGTCGAGCGGACGCGCTGATCGAGGCGGCCAAGGCCGAACTGGCCCCCTACGGTGACAAGGCGGCACCGCTGCTGGCGATCGCCGACTACATCACCGCCCGTACCCACTAAGTCATGGGTGAATTCCAGTCCCTGCTGATCAATCCCCCCCTGGTGATTGCCCTGGTCGCCTGCGGGCTGGCCCAGCTGAGCAAGCTGTTCGTCGAGCTGGTACAGCATCGTCGCTTCAACCCGAAGGTGCTAGTGGAGACCGGTGGCATGCCCAGCTCCCACTCCGCATTTGTCGCGGCCCTGGCCGCTGCGGTGGGTGAGTCGATCGGTTGGAGCAGCGTCGAGTTCGCGATCGCCACGGTCTTCGCGATCGTGGTGATGTACGACGCCGCCGGGGTGCGCTGGGCCGCCGGTCGCCAGGCCGCCGCCCTCAACCAGCTGATAGACCGGCTTGAGCCGGATCAGGCCGAGGAGTTCAGCGCCCTCAAGGAAGCCCTGGGCCACACCAAACCCGAGGTCTTCGTCGGCAGTGTGATCGGCGTGGCGGTGGCCCTGCTGGCCTACGAGCTTCTGCCCCTGACGTAAGCTCAGGGAAAGACGCACGAGAACCTGCGATGGTCACCACCCCCGTCAGCGCCCAGGACCTCTTCCGGGCCGCCTATGAAAACCGCTACACCTGGGACAGCGCCTTCCCGGGCTACACCGCTACGGTCACCTATCGCAACGGCGATCGCACCGTCAGCGGCAAGGTCACGGTCTCTGCGGACCTCAAGCCCAGCGTCGAGGGTGTGACCGATGAGGCCGATGTCAAGGCAATCCATGGACAGCTGTTTGAGGTCGCCATCCACCGGGTGCGCCGCAGCTTTGAGCAGACTCACGGCCAGAACAGCTTCCGCTACGGCGAAGTTCGCCCCGACGGCAGCCAGGAGATCCTGCTGGGCGGCAAGGCCGAGGGCGATCGCTACGAGGTGCGCGACAACGAAGTGACCATGGTCCACCGCCACATCCACGGCGTGGTCGTTACCATTCACACCGAGAGCAGCCACCAGACCGGCCAGGGCTACCTCTCCCACCGCTACGACTCGGTCTACGCCGATCCGGCCACCGGGGAGCAGAAGGGCGGCCGCAATCAGTTCGAGGACGAGTACGAGCCGGTGGGCGACTACTGGCTGCTCAAGCGCCGGGCCATCCACACCGAACTCGACGGTGCCGTGAGCGAGCAGGAATTCAGCTTCAGCGACTTCGCGCTGCTTTCGGCCTAGAATCCAGGCTGACCCGGGGCGATCGCCCCGGGTCGGTCCCGATACTGCTGTGAATCCCATGCCGATTGAGACGAGCCAGCTGATCGACGCCCTCCAGTGGCGCTACGCCGTCAAGGCCTTCGATCCCAGCCGCACCATCCCGGCCGACACCTGGGCTGCCCTGGAGCAGACCCTGGTGCTGACGCCCTCCTCCTACGGCCTCCAGCCCTGGAAGTTCCTGGTGATCACCGATCCCGAACTGAAGGCCCAGCTGCGCCCCCACTCCTGGAACCAGTCCCAGATCACGGACTGCTCCCACCTGGTGGTCTTCCTGGCCCGCCGGGACATCACCGCCACCGATCTGGACCGGCTGATCAGTGCCACCAGCGAGATTCGTGGTGTACCGACCGAGCAGCTGGCCTTCTACCGCGAGATGATGCAGCGGGATCTGGTGGATGGTCCCCGCAGCCAGGCGATCGCCCAGTGGGCCAGTAATCAGGTCTACATTGCCCTGGGTAACTTCATGACCGCCGCCGCCCTGCTCGGGGTCGACACCTGCCCGATCGAGGGCTTCGCGCCGCCGGAGTACGATCGCATCCTCAGCCTGGACGGGACGGACTACCGCAGCTGCGTGGTCTGCCCGGCCGGATACCGCGGCAGCGATGACAAGTACGCCAGCCTGGCCAAGGTCCGTTATTCCGCCAGCGAACTGATCGAGCACCGCTAGGTAGCACCCAGACGAAAGCGCCACCCTGACCGAACGGGGTGGCGCTTTCGTCTGAGGCTCGGACCTCAGTCCTTCTTCAGGAAGGCGGTGCGGGAGGGGCTGCTGAAGCCGGAGGCCTTGAACTGCTTCAGCTGCAGGGGCGTCGGCTGATTGGCGGGTACCGAGACCCGCAGTTCGAAGGGATGCTTGCCCGGCGGCAGTTCCTCGATCAGGCCCAGACGGGTGCGGTTCTGAATCACCGGTTCGCCGTCGGCGTCGAGGATGCGGCCGTAGATGTCGGCGTCGTAGACGGTCTTGGTCGTGCTGGCATTGACCGCCGTACCGGTGATGATGAAGCAGTTGGCCGGTCGGGACTGCCCACCGCTGGTCACCGCCCCCGCCGCCAGCTCCGGCGGACAGTCGTGGTAACCGATGTCGGTCAGGGGCACCTGAATCGCCGCCAGAGCAGACGGGGCGGTCAGGAACAGGGACACGGCGATCGCCAGCACCGCAGTAAGCGCCCGACGACCCCAGGTGAACAGCATCGGCATGGTGAGGGGTTCCTCCCGGATTGTGACGGCGGGCCAGCGGCCCCGGACTTCCAGCTTAGTGGAGGGGGATCAGCGCTGGTCGCCGGACCCCTGGAGGACGCCCCGCTGCTGGCGGGAGGCCAGCTTGTCGAGGTTGGCCTGGGCGATCGCCCCCAGATCGAGCTCCAGTTCACTGGCCAGCTGAGCCACGTACCAGAGCACATCCCCGAGTTCGGCGGCGACGGCAGCCCGGGTCGTCTCGCTGAGCTGGCCGTCCTGGTCCCGCAGCACCTTCTTCAGCTTCTCGGCCACCTCCCCGGCCTCCCCGCACAGGCCCAGGGCCGGATAGACGAAATTCCGTCCGGCCTCGGGGTAGACCGCCGTGCGGCGGGACTGCTGCTGATAATCCTGAAATTCCATGGGGAAATCCTGCCCGGGGAGCGGTCATGGTGCGACGAAAAAGCGTCCGGCGCGAGACCCCAACCATGCTAGCCTCAGTTACGACTCGTGCCGGGTTGCACTGGCCGGGCCGACTGTTTTTTGCATCTGCTGCCCATGCGCCCGAACGACTTCCAGCGCCGTACCAAGATCGTTGCCACTATTGGTCCTGCCACCTCCTCGCCGGAAGCGCTGCGGGCAATCATCGAAGCCGGGGCCTCGACCCTGCGGCTCAATTTCTCCCACGGCAGCCACGAGGATCACCAGCGCAACATCCAGCTGATCCGCCAGATCTCCTTCGAACTGAACAAGCCGGTCGGCATCCTCCAGGATCTCCAGGGCCCGAAGATTCGCCTCGGCAAATTCGCCGACGGTCCGATCACCCTGCAGAACGGTGATCCCTACATTCTCACCAGCCGCCTCCAGCCTGGAACCCAGGAAATCAGCTGCGTCACCTACGAGAACCTGGTGGCCGAAGTCCCCGAAGGGGCCACCATCCTGCTCGATGACGGCAAGGTGGAGATGAAGGTCGAGAGGGTCGACCGGGCCAACGACCAGCTGCACTGCCGGGTGGTGGTCGGTGGCGTGCTCTCCAACAACAAGGGCGTCAACTTCCCCGGCGTCTACCTGTCGATCAAGGCCCTGACCGATAAGGACCGTGAGGATCTGGTCTTCGGTCTGGCCCAGGGGGTCGACTGGATCGCCCTCAGCTTCGTGCGCAACCCCGACGACATCCGCGAAATCAAGGGGCTGATTGCCGATGCCGGCAAGCATGTGCCCGTGGTCGCCAAGATCGAGAAGCACGAAGCGATCGAGCAGATGGACGAAATTCTGCCCCTCTGCGACGGCGTCATGGTCGCCCGCGGTGACCTGGGGGTGGAGCTGCCCGCCGAGGATGTGCCCATCCTCCAGAAGCGGCTGATCGCCAAGGCGAACGAGCTGGGGATTCCGATCATCACCGCCACCCAGATGCTCGACAGCATGGTCAGCAATCCCCGCGCCACCCGGGCGGAGATTTCCGACGTGGCCAACGCGATCCTCGACGGCACCGATGCGGTGATGCTCTCCAATGAGACCGCCGTCGGCAAGTTTGCGGTCGAGGCCGTTTCCACCATGGCCACCATTGCCCTGCGGATTGAGCGGGAGCAGGAGTATGTCAACCTGCACCCCACCCCGAGCGAGTCGATTCCCAACGCGATCAGCAAGGCCGTCGGCCTGATTGCCGGTCAGCTCAAGGCCACGGCGATCATGACGCTGACCCAGAGTGGTGCCACGGCCCGCAACGTCTCGAAGTTCCGCCCGGCCACCCCGATTCTGGCGGTTACCCCCCACATCGATGTGGCCCGGCAACTGCAGCTGGTCTGGGGCGTGAAACCCCTGCTGGTGGTCGATATGCCTTCCACAAGCCAGACCTTCAAGGCAGCCATGACGATGGCCCAGGAACGGCACCTGCTCAGCGATGGGGACCTCGTGGTGATGACCGCCGGCACCCTGCCCGGCGTCTCCGGCTCCACGGATCTGATTAAGGTGGAACTGGTGAACGGCCCGAGCGATCGCAGCATCAGCGCCAGCTGACGTACCTTCGCCCCGGCCACGCCCAGACCCTGAACTGAGACCATGGCCGTCGACCTCGCTGAAAGCCTGAAGATGGCGCTCACCACGCTGAGCGCCAACCGTCTGCGTAGCGCCCTGACGATGCTGGGGATCATCATCGGCAACTCGTCGGTGATTGTCATGGTGGGCATCGGCCAGGGCGCTCAGAAACTGGCCTCGGAACAGTTCGAGACCCTGGGGCCGAACGTCCTGTTCGTGGTCCCGGGCAACAACGACACCCGCCGGGCCAATATCGAGACTCCCAAGACCCTGGTGCTGAAGGATGCGGAGGCGATCGCCGCCCAGGTCCCCAGCGTCGTCCAGGTGGCGCCGCAGCTCCAGGGGCGTGAGCAGGTCACCTACCGCGGAGACTCCGCCACCACCAGCGTTCTGGGCGTGACCCCGGAATTCCTCACGGTCCGCAGCTTCCGGGTGGATAAGGGTCGATTCTTCTCGCCCCTGGACCAGGAACGGGGCCTGAACGTGGCCGTCCTGGGCAGTGATCTGGCGGACAAGCTCTATGGTCCCTCCAACCCGCTGGGGAGCCGGCTGCGGATCAAGGACGCCAGCTTTGAGGTGATTGGCGTCATGGCCCCCAAGGGTAGCTTCTTCGGCCAGAACCAGGATGACGCCGTCTACCTGCCCCTGAGTACGATGGCGGCCCGGATCACCGGCCAGACTTCCCCCTACGGTCAGGAACTGACCTTCATCTCGGTCCAGGCAAAAGGCGATGCCAGCGTCAAGGCGGCGGAGTTCCAGATCGCCAACCTGCTGCGGCTGCGCCACCAGATCACCGGCGAGGACGACTTCGCCGTCCGCTCCCAGAAGGACATTCTCAGCATCGTTGCCACGGTCACCAGTGGCCTCACTCTGCTGCTGGCCGCGATCGCCGGGGTGTCGCTGCTGGTGGGGGGGATCGGCATCATGAACATCATGCTGGTGTCGGTGAGCGAGCGTACCCAGGAAATCGGCCTGCGCAAGGCAATCGGGGCGACGGAGCGGGATGTGCTCACCCAGTTCATGCTCGAAGCCATCATCCTCTCAGCCGCCGGGGGCCTGGTCGGCACCCTGCTGGGGGGTGGGGCGATCGCGGCGATCGCTACCTTCTCGCCCCTGAAAGCCACCTTCGCTCCGGTAACAGTGCTGGTCACCGTCGGCATTTCCGGCGGCATCGGGCTGTTCTTCGGGGTCTTCCCGGCCCGTCAGGCAGCCCGCCTGGACCCGATTGTCGCTCTTCGTTCCGTCTAGGCCCGGACCATGACTGCACCGATTCCGGTCGCGTTGGCAATACTGCTCAAGGACGGTCAGTTCCTGATGCAACTGCGCGACGATCTGCCCGAGATTCTCTATCCAGGCTGCTGGGGTCTGTTCGGCGGCCATCTGGACCCCGGAGAGGAGCCGGAGGCCGGTTGTCGGCGGGAGCTGCTCGAGGAGATCGGCTACTGCCCCAGCCAGCTGCAGCCCCTGGGCTGGAGCGATCGCCAGGGGGTGCGTCGGCATCTGTTCTGGGCTGAGCTGGAGTGCGACCTCGATCAGCTCAACCTGATGGAGGGTCAGGACCTGGGTCTGGTGCCCCTGGCGGCTGTCCGCCGGGGAGAACAGCGTTCAACCCGCCTCGGACAGCTACGCCCGCTAGGTGAGCCCCACCGGGAACTCCTGGAGGCCTTTGCATCCCGCCATCCTCAACTCGTGAGTGCAGCAGCTGAGGAACCACCATGCGTCTGATGGCCTGTGCGGATGCCGCCGCCGTGGCCAGCGCAGCGGCGGATCGAATCGAAGCGCTGCTGCGCCAGCGCCCGGAGGCGGTGCTGGGGCTGGCCACCGGACGGACCATGGAGCCCCTCTACGCCGAACTGCGGCGGCGGCACCGCCAGGGCCTGAGCTTTGCCCACTGCACCACCTTCAACCTCGACGAATACTACGGCCTACCCGCGGATAGCCCCCACTCCTTCCGGGCCTTCATGCAGACCCAGCTGTTCGGGCCGCTGGGCCTGGATCCGAGTCGCACCCACCTGCCGGATCCGGAGACCGAAGGACGCACCTATGAGGCCGCGATCCAGGCCGCCGGTGGGATCGATCTGCAGGTGCTGGGTCTGGGCAGCAATGGGCACATCGGCTTCAATGAACCGGGCTCCCGCTTCGACAGCCGTACCCGCCGGATCGAGCTCGACTCAGCTACCCGCCTGCAGAATGCCAGTCAGTTCGCAGGGGAGCTCACGGGCGTTCCGACCGCAGCGATCACCATGGGAATCGGCACCATTCTGGAGGCCCGGGAAATCCTGCTGCTGGTCACCGGACAGGGCAAAGCGGAGATTCTGCGTCGCTGCCGCTCGAGTAGCCCCCAACAGGCCCTGCCGGCAACGGCCCTGCACCTGCACCCGGGGGTGACGCTCTACGCCGATACCGATGCCCTCGGAACCGGCGGGTTTGACAAGTATTGCAAAGCTCCGGTCATGGTTGGTGAACCGGAAACGCAAAATCAATAGGTCGCTGTCCGGAGGGATCCGCCCCTGTGTCCGCTGACCGTTCACCCCGCAGTTTCCGCTGTCCGCTGACGGCGGCTGAGGCCTTCGAGGCCCTCGAGGAACGCCTGCCCGCCGCCGAGTGGCAGGCACTGTGCCGCCTATTCGCCGCCAGCAGCAGTCAGTCCGAGCCAACGGCCCTCAGCCAGGCCCAGGCCGCTGATCGCACCGACCCCTTCAGTGAAACGGCCCTGGCCACCGCAGCCCGTAGCCTCGAACTGGCGATTCGGGCCGCGGTGGTCAG
>CAWUMD010000114.1:0-8078 GCA_963923365.1 uncultured bacterium | reverse complement strand
CTCATCGATCGCCAGCTTCTCGGCGTTGACCACATCGGTCTCGGAGATAGCCATGGTTCCACTCAGGGAGTGGAGGATACCGACCTTGACGGTGTCGGTGCCACCACCGGCTGGATTGCCACCGCAGGCAGCCAATCCGGCTACAGAGCCGACTGCTACGGCTGCGAGCGTAAGCCAGCGACGATGCGTGGAGGAAGGCATGACTGAGAGGTCCGTTGAGGAGATGCGAGTCGGCTCCGGGTGCACCGGTAGTTCTCAACCTGCAGTCAGGTGGTCAGAGCGTTGTGTTCTGTAATTTTTTATACAGATATGTGGCTAATGTGCTCTGATTCGCTCGAATGAGAGCTTTCTGCCTCAAAAATCAGAATCTTCGGTGTTGGTTGCAGCTTATATCGGTAAATTTCACGGCGAGGCTGCTCTCCAAAGCAAGCCGTGGTAATCACTTCTGGCTTATTTGCGTTCTGTATCAGGAATTACAAAATGTCTCTTAAGAAGACGCAATCCTGACAGGGTGTCCTGCAAAACAGTTGAATCCTGAATTTTGTAGTCTTTGTTACGGTTCGGGTTCCGTTTTGCCGGTTTCCCCTGCTGGGGTGTTTGTGAGGAGTGAAACAATGAAGCATCTGTTCAAGGCGCTGTTGCTGGCGCCCGTCGCCGTGTCCATGGCTACTGCCGCCCAGGCTGCCGATATGAGCAGTCTGGACAAGGCTGATGCGGTCGCCACCCAGGCCGCTGCTGCCGGTCAGGTCACCAGTATTTCGCAACTGAGTGATGTCAAGCCCACCGACTGGGCCTACCAGGCGCTGCAGTCGCTGGTCGAGCGCTACGGCTGCATCGTCGGCTATCCCAACAAGACCTACCAGGGCAACAAGGCCCTGAGCCGCTACGAGTTTGCCGCCGGTCTGAACGCCTGCATCGACAAGGTCACCGAATACGCTGCCTCCAAGGAGGATCTGGAAACCCTGAAGCGGTTGATGCAGGAGTTCCAGGTGGAGCTGGCGACCCTCAAGGGTCGCGTGGACGGCCTGGAAGCCAAGGTTTCGCAGCTGCAGTCCCAGCAGTTCAGCACCACGACCAAGCTGCAGGGTGACATCGTCCTGTCGCTGGATCAGGCCTACAACCCGCAGGGCACCAATACCGGGGTCAACTTCTCCACGGATACTCGCCTGGACTTCAACACCAGCTTTACCGGTAAGGACATTCTGAAGACCCGTCTGCGGGCCACCAACATCAACTCCCCGGCCTCCAGAGGTCAAGGTGCAAACTTCGGCTATCCGGGCGCGGCACTCTATTACGACTATTTCAACCTCTTCGGAGGAGATGCTGTTGGGACTGCCAATTCCACATTTTTCCTAGACAAACTCTATTACAAGTTCCCTGTCAATAACGTCACCTTCAGCGTTGGTGTCTCTGACTTTACTAACTCTGACGTCTTCTCCCAGATCGGAACCTTCTACAGCCCGGTCTTTGCCAATGTCTTTGCCATCGGGGCTCCCGGTGTCTACGGTGACGGCAGCGCTCCTGGTTTCGGCGGTGGTGCTGGTTTTAACTGGCAGTTCACCAAGAACTTCAACTTCGGGGTGGCCTATATCGCCCAAACTCCGGGGGTTAACGGGTCTGCTTCCACGGGTGGCGCTGACAGCGCTGGTCTCTTCGGTCTGGGCAACCAGCTCAGCACTCAGCTGAACTGGAGCAGCGACAACGGTAACTTTGTTGGTGCCCTTGCCTACGCCTACCGCAAGGGCACGGGCGTCAACAGCCAAGGTAACTTCGGCGGTGTCTCCTTCGGTACCATCAACGCCCTGTTTGGGCCGGATGGTGTCCCCGGGAATGTGGTCGTCAGCAATAACCTCGGCATCACTCTCGGTTATGCCTTCAACCCCGGCTTCACCCTGAGCGGTGGCTTCGGCTACAGCTGGTTGGCTAGTGGTTCTGGGCAGACCAGTCAGGTTGCCTCCTGGATGCTGGGTGCCACCTTCCCCAACCTGTTTGCCACGGGTAACCAGGCCAGCCTGGCCATCGGGCAGGTGCCTTACGTTGTTAGTTCCAGCAACGCGGGGAATTCCAACAGCGGCAACTTCGCGCTGGAAGCGGGTTACAAGTTCCAGGTCACCGACAACATCAGCATCACTCCCGGTGTCTACTTCATCACCAATGCGGGCGGTGGCACCGGCCCCGGTGGCTCGGTCACCGTCCCCGTCCTGAAGACCGAGTTCCTGTTCTAGCGAACCTGCAGTTACGACTGTCCTCACCTACCATCAGCGGCTGCCTCTTCGGGGGCAGCCCTTTTTCTGTGATGGCCAAAAACTTTCGGAGTACCCGGGCAGAGCGGGGCGATCGCCCTGACAATGACTGCATTGCCCGCCACCCTGTCATGACCGTCTGTCTGGCTCCGACTCAGCTGGTTGCTCAGTACCAGCGCGTGCGATCGCAGACCGAAGCCCTCTGCCAACCCCTGGCGATCGAGGACTACGGCCTGCAGGCGATGGCCGACGCCAGCCCGCCCAAGTGGCACCTGGGGCACACCACCTGGTTCTTCGAGACCTTCCTGCTGCTGCCCTTTCTGCCGGGCTACCGGGTGCACCATCCCGGCTACGACTACCTGTTCAACTCCTATTACGAGGCGGTGGGCGATCGCCATCCGCGGCACCAGCGGGGACTGATCTCCCGGCCAACGGTGGCTGAGGTCTATACCTACCGGGCTGCTGTCGATGCCGCTATGGCCGTACTGCTCGAGCAGCAGGGCGACGATCCCGAGATCCTCAGCCGCACAGAACTGGGCCTGCACCACGAACAGCAGCACCAGGAACTGCTGCTCATGGACATCCTCTACAACCTGTCGGTGAATCCGCTGCAGCCTGCCTACCGGCCGGATCTGTCCGGGGCGATCGCCGCTGTTCCGTCTGCCCTGGCGGAGCCGAGCTGGATCGATCATCCCGGCGGGCTGGTGGACAGCGGTGCCGAGGCAGAGGGGTTCCACTTCGACAACGAGGGACCGCTGCATCAGGTCTACCTGCCGCCTTTTCGCATCGCCGACCGGCTGGTCACCAACGGCGAGTATCTGGAGTTCATCGAAGAGGGGGGCTACGGACAGGCCCAGTGGTGGCTCTCCGAGGGCTGGACCACGGTCAACCGCGAGGGCTGGCAGGCTCCGCTTTACTGGCAGCAGCGGGACGGTGTGTGGTGCCAGTTCACCCTGGCGGGGCTGGTGCCGCTGGAGCGGTCGGCTCCGGTCTGCCACGTCAGTCATTTCGAAGCTGATGCCTACGCCCGCTGGCGTGGCGGTCGTCTGCCCATGGAAGGGGAATGGGAAACCGTGGCCCGTACTCAACCCCGGACCGGTAACCTGCTGGAGGGCGATCGCCTGCGCCCTATCCCCGGCAGTGGTCAGTGGTACGGGGACGCCTGGGAATGGACCGCCAGCCCTTATATCGCCTACCCGGGCTACCGACCAGCCGCCGGAGCCCTGGGGGAATACAACGGCAAGTTTATGTGTAACCAGATGGTGCTGCGGGGCGGCGCCTGTGTCACTCCCGCTGACCATATCCGCCCCAGCTACCGCAACTTCTTCCCCTCCCACAGCCGCTGGATGTTCAGTGGTATCCGCCTCGGAGCCAACCTGTGACCGTTCTCAGCAATTTCCGGCTGATCGACCTGCACCCGACCCTGGCCGACTTCCGGGCCGAGGCGATCGCCGGTCTGCAGCGCCAGCCCAAGTTCCTGGGGGCTAAGTACCTCTACGACCGGGTCGGCTCCCAACTGTTCGACCGGATCACCGAGCTGCCGGAGTATTACCTGACGCGCACGGAACTGGCGATTCTCGCCGCCGCCGCTCCGGCCCTGCGGGAACTGTTGGCGGACAGCCTGCTGATCGAATTCGGCAGCGGCAGCAGCCGCAAGATCCGGATTCTGCTGGATGCCATCCCTGAGCTGCGGGCCTACCTGGCGCTGGATATCTCGAAAGAGCACCTGGTGCACTGCTGCCGGAATCTGGCAGGCCTCTACCCGCAGCTGCCGGTGATTGCTGTCTGCGCTGACTTCTGTCAGCCGCTGGAGCTGCCGGACCTGGGCGAGCTGTCCCAGGCGCGGCGGGTGGCCTTCTTCCCCGGATCCTCGGTGGGCAACTTCGAACCGGAAGAACTGGCCACCTTTCTGGAGAACACGGCCCACCTGCTCGGACCCGGCGGGGGACTGCTGATCGGGGTGGATCTGAAGAAATCCGCCACCCTTCTGGAACCGGCCTACGACGATGCTGCCGGGGTGTCGGCCGAGTTCGCCCTCAACCTGCTGGCCCGCCTCAACCGGGAGATGGCAGCGGACTTCGACCTCGGGCAGTTCCGCTACCGGGCCTGCTACAACGGCGAGGCCGGGCGAATCGAGATGGCTCTGGAGAGTTGCAGCGATCGCACTTACCGGATTGCCGGAGAGACTGTCCATTTCGCAGCCGGGGAGAAGCTGCGCACCGAGAACTCCTACAAGTTCGACATCGGCGAGTTCCAGGCGATCGCCGCCCGCCACGGCTTCCGGGCCGAACGCGTCTGGACCGACCCGCAGCAATGGTTCAGCCTCCACTACCTGACAGTCATCGGGTAACGACCGGCTAGCGGCCGTTCAGGCTGAAGGGCGTGTAACTGGGCAGATCATCATCCACCACGTCCAACTGCTCGATCCGCTTCACCACGGTGACAACGCGATAGGTGAGGGGTAGCGCGACGGTCTCATAGGCCGACTTGAACAGCCAGCTGCTCACCAATGCCCACAGCACCGCCACGAAAGGGACGGTACCGGTGAATGCCAGCACGTAGAAAATCAGCGAATTCACCCCCTGTCCGGCTACGGTGGAGCCGACAAACCGCTGCCAGAGCGGCCCGCCCGGTCGCCGGCGTTTCATGCCAGACAGCACTCCGGCATTGACGAACTCACCGGCAAGATTGGCCAGAAAACTGGCCAGCACCAGTCGGGGAACCACCCCCAGAATCACCTCGAACTCGGCCTGATGCGACCAGTCGGGCGCGGGCGGTAGCCACTGCACAATCGCCGTGGTCAGGACCACCAGCGCACTGCAGGCAAAACTCAGCCAGATCGCCCGCCGGGCCGTGCGGTAGCCGTAGACCTCGGTGATCACGTCGCCGCAGATATAGCTGACCGGAAACAGGACCAGCGCCCCATCGAAAATCAGGGGCCCGACCTGCACCAGCTTCACGCCGAGAATGCCGCCCACCAGCTGACTGGTGACCAGCAGTGCCACCAGCACCACGAAGGCAGCCGAATACTGCTGACCGGAGCCCCAGTGATGACGGTAACCGGGTGACGGGGAGGGCTCAGTCATATCCACAGGACCAATAATCCCTGCACTGTCCCACGAATAGGGGCGATGGATGGCGGTACCCTCGTGGTAATTGCCCGCCTCTGGCTATGGAATCGCTCACCCCCCTGCTCCTGACCCGGGAGTCCTTTGCCCCCTTTGGTGAAATCATTGCCCCCATCCCCAACAACGCTCCGTACGGAGATCAGGACGTGCATCTGGAACTGTACGGACCGACCGTACGCTTCTATGTCATGACTGTTGCCCAGGGGGGGAATCGTATCACCCAGCTCACCCGTCACCAGCGGTGCACCCAGTGTCTGGGTTCGGTCGAGGGCGAGCCCTGGTGGTTGATCGTTGCACCCCCGACCGGACCTGATGGTGTTCCGACCCCAGAGCAGGTGCGACTGTTCCATATCCCGGGTGCACTCGGCGTCAAGCTCCACGTCGGTACCTGGCATGCCGGCCCCCTGCTGGCAGCCACCCGCGCCAGCGGACTGTTCTACAACCTGGAGCTGCACGACACCAACGTCAGCGATCGCGATTGCCACGAGCTGCTGAGCCCGGTCGAGGCGCACCTGTTGAGCCTGCCCTAGGGTGAACTCCCACGGTGTTTTTCTGCGTCAGCGATCGCCTGCTGGCTGTGCTCCCTTCTGATAGATACATCTGATGATTTGAATCATTGCCAGATAGGAAATAAGAACAGCAAGGCTGACGAAGCCTAGGTGAACCCAGAAAAACAACAGGTTAAAAGAAGATGGCAGATATGTGGATAGCCAGACCAGCCCGAGTGAAACAACGAAAAGCAGGCTACCCAGCATGGCATCCAGGCCTGCATGATAGATCTTCTTCTGTAGGGTCACAGGGCAGAGCTCAGCTGAGACCCTGGCCCAGTTCAGGGCAAAGGATGCAAAGGCCAGCACAGCCAGGCAGGAGGCCAGCGATAGGGTTTCTGACTTGACAGACAGTTCATAACCTTGCGCCACACCGATAGTGACTGCCAACAGCAGTAGGGCGGGTTCCAGGACGACTTTTGTGATGCGCAGTAGAACCGCATCCAGTTTCTCGAGTTTTGCGGTCATTGGTTCCTGAGCTCATGTATTGTTGATTAGCTCTACCTCCGAGGCGACTCTGATAGTCAGAATCGCCTCGGAGGTAGAAATCTAGAATCTGAACTCGGTTTTCACAACGGGAATGACAGCTGTGCCACCACTGACAAGGGTTCCTGCTGCGGTCACCTGGGATTGATTGGTAACCAGATAGATTCCAGGAGTTACCGAAATGTTGTCGGTGAGCTGCATCTGGTAGTAGCTCTCAAAGGCGAAATTGCCAGACTGAGTAATGGTGGTGGACCCGTTCACCCAAGGAGTCTGACCGACCGCCAGGCCCAGCTGGTTGCCGGCCAGGAACAGGTTGGGGAACGTCATCGCCAGGTTCCAGGACGGAATCGTTGCACCATTGGGTTCGGCCCAGGAGTAGCCGAAGGACCCGTTGAAGGTCACCGCCGGAGATGCGGCCCAGCCCAGACTGATGCCGAGATTATTGGAGGAGGTGTAGCCAACTGCCGAGCCGGTGCCGAAGTTGACCCCACCGGTGAACTGGCCCGAACCGTTGCTGGGGGCCAGAATGCCTGCTGCCAGGTTGGCCGGGCTGATATTGCTACGGTTGCTGCCATTGCGCCAGGCATAGGCCAGCGCGCCGATGAAGTTACCGCTGTCGTTCTGGAATGCCAGTTGCGTCGTCAGCTGCTGGCCCAGGGCAAACAGGCCGTTGGTCCCCGTGCCGGCCAGCCCAGACCCACTCTGACCGTTGACGGCGCCATTCTGGGCAATGTAGCTGACCCCGAAGTTGAAGTTCCGACTGACCTGCCAGTTGAAGCCACCTCCCGCTGCACCGGTGGCGGCCAGATCGCCATAGACGCCTGGCACCGGGGTGCCGAAGAACTGACTGATCATCGGCTGATAGAAGGTCCCCGTGGTGGCCAGCACATCCCGGGTCTGGAGGCCGGAAGCACCGACTGTGACGGTGAGGTTGTTGACCGGGAAGCGGTAGTAGAGCTTCTCGAGGTAGAAGCTGCCGCCCGCCGGGTTTCCGCTGCCGTAGTTGTCGTAGACCAGGGCAACCGCCGGATTATTGATGCCACCCCGGAAGACCGGGCTGTTGATGTTGTTCTGGACCAGGGTGGTGCGCAGCAGATCCTTGCCCGAGAAACTGGTGTTCAGCCCCAGGATGACCTTGCTGGCATAACTGATGCCGGTGTTGGTCCCGGCCGGATTGTAGGCCTGGTCCAGGGAGGTGATCACGGTTCCCTGCAGTTTGGTCGTGGTGCTGAATTGCTGGGACTGCAGCTGCGAAACCTTGGCTTCCAGGCCGTCCACGCGACCCTTGAGGGTCGCCAGCTCCACCTGGAACTCCTGCATCAACCGCTTCAGGGTTTCCAGATCCTCCTTGGAGGCAGCGTATTCGGTGACCTTGTCGATGCAGGCGTTCAGACCGGCGGCAAACTCGTAGCGGCTCAGGGCCTTGTTGCCCTGGTAGGTCTTGTTGGGATAGCCGACGATGCAGCCGTAGCGCTCGACCAGCGACTGCAGCGCCTGGTAGGCCCAGTCGGTGGGCTTGACATCACTCAGTTGCGAAATACTGGTGACCTGACCGGCAGCAGCGGCCTGGGTGGCGACCGCATCAGCCTTATCAAGGCTGCTCATGTCGGTGGCCTGAGCAGCGGTCGAGAGGCAGAGGCTGATGACAGCGGGCGAAACCGTCAGCAGGACAG
>CAWUMD010000113.1:0-8295 GCA_963923365.1 uncultured bacterium | reverse complement strand
GCAACTGACAGCACCACTGGCCCTCCTCCGTCGGTTCGAACTGCTCCTGCAGCTCCAGTTCCGGCGACAGGGTGCGTAGGGTGTTGAGTACCGAGACCGGATGGCGATCGGTTACCGTCGGATCCACTGCCGTCAGCACCGCTCGCCGCAGCTTCGCCGGAAAGACCTCCCGACCCAGCAGCACCTCGGCCATGTGCCGGGTGGTCAGCCGCCCTTCCTCGATGAAGCTGAGCACGGCCCGCTCCAGACCCGGGCTGCACTCGCCGCTCTCCTTCGCGGTCCGCAGCAGCTTCGCCAGCTGCCGGTCGGTCACTGTCTCCGTCACCTCCACTGGAGCGGCCGCGCGCTCCACGCTCTGCGCCACCCGCTGCATCTGCTGCTTCGCCAGGCGCCGACTGCGCTCCGCCTCCGCCAGCAACCGGTCGTTGAGGCGCTCGACCACATCCCGGATGGCAAAGGCATTCCAGGGCAGACGGCGATCGCCCCGCAGCCGCGCCACCAACTGCTGCTGGTTGACCAGGTCCTCGACCCGACGCAGCGGTGAGGTCACCCGCAGGTAGGACGGCAGGTTCAGGGCCCAGTGGGCCCGCGGCACATCGGCGTATTCCGCTGAGGGCAGACGGTGCGCCACCAGCGGAATCAGCTGCTCTCGGGGCCCGCTCCAGGTCTCCATCAGCTCCCGGATCTCCGGATCCGTCGCTGGGTCATGCACCCGGTAGCAGCCAGGGCGCCCCTTCAGCCGTCGCGCTACCGCCTCGTTGTAGGCAATGGCGAAGCTGGCAATCAGGGCATGGGAGGCGTCGCAGACCCGGCCCTCATCGTCGTAGTACTGGCCCCCGTGGGCCTTGCCCCAGAGACCGGTGCGACGGCTGTTGAGCGCCGCCGCCGCCTGACTTGCCGCCACAATCACCCAGGAACCCTCCAGCCGGGTCTCACCCTGGAGAATGGCGTCGGTCTGGGCGTAGTTGACCCGCAGGTGGCTGACCAGGGTAGCCGGGTAGAAGCGCTCCTCACTCACCCGGCCCCGGTTGTCGATCAGCGCCTCCCAGGTCAGGACCGGGCGGGGCGCATCCGGCAGCAGGCTATGGGCTGCCTCCAGCTCCTGGGGCAGCATCGAGCGTAGGATCCGAGTGCCCCGATATTCCGTCTGGCAGCGTAGCAGTGCCTGGGTGAGAATGGCGCCCCCCGGCTGCAGGCCTGGCACCTCCGTCAGATCGACGATGGACACCCACACCCGGATGCCCCGCTCCTCAGCAACAGCCCAGAGGGCGTCGTCCAGATCCCGCGAGTGGTCGCTGTCGATGGTCAGGCCGGGAACCGTCGGTCGCTCAGTCATGGGGATCTCGGAGCAGAGGCTGAAGCATGGGTGAGGGGGCTGCGACACCCCTCTCCACATCATCGCTAGCAGCGAGGCAGGTTATCCACCTGGGGTTGGTATCCAGTCCCGGGTGGGAGCGTCTGCCGATCAGGCCTTGGCTTTGCGGCGACTCAGTAGCCAGGCGCCACCCCCGCCCGCGGCCAGACCGACACCCAGGGTCAGGATTGGTGTCAGCCGGGACCAGTCGAAGCCGGTGCCGTTGGGTTGGCTGGCATTGGCGCTGCCCGGCATGCCGGGCATGCCCATCGGTGCCGAGCTGCCCTTGGGATCGGGACCGTAGGCCACCTGACAGGAGGCATTGAGCAGCTGCGCCTGGGCTGCGGTCTGGGGAATCTGACCGTCCAGCAGACCCTCCTGGCAGTTGGCAGCGCCGAGAATCGGCGGGCTACCGGCGATGCCGTAGCTGAAGCTGGCACCCGTATCGCCGACCGACTCCACCGAACCGTAGTTGAGCTGGTAGTCGCTGTCCGGGACATCGATCACCGGCGACTGCTGGGCCGAGGCGGTGTTCACCAGCTCGGCGATCGCCACGCCGGTGGCCAGCCCTGCCAGCCCCCAGGCGGCGGCGTTACCGCCCCACCAGCCCCAGGTGTTGGGTGTCCAGTTGTACCAGCCGTAGCCCCAGGGACGGCTGCCCCAGTAACCGCCATTAGCCCAGCCCTGGTTCCAGCCGTTGAAGTTGCGATTGTAGAAATTGCCGGTGACGTTGACCTGACGATTGAAGGCTGTCCGGTCGAAGCTGTTGCCATTGACCCGAACCCCATCCAAGTTGGCTACGTTGCCGCCGCGCCAGGCGGAACGGACGCCCGTGCCGTAGAGGGGGTGGCTCCCCTGGTATCCGGAATGCCAGTTGGTGGTGGCCCGACTGACGGCGCCACCCCCCTCCGCCCGGGGGGCCTCCCGGTAGACCGGGGCCGCTTCCCGTTCCACGGGGGCTGCTTCGCGTTCCACCGGGGCATAGCTCCGCTCCACTGGGGCATAGCTTCGCTCTACTGGTGCGGCTGGGGGGCTGAAGTGATAACCGCCACCACCACCTCCGAAGCCTCCGCCACCGCCACCACGGAAACCACCCCCACCGCCGCCGCCGAATCCCCGGGCCTGGACAGGCGAAGCCAGACTCAGCCCGAGCAGGCTCAGCACTCCCAGAGCCCTGAGATGACGGGAACCGAGGCGAGGACGGAAAAGGCGATCGGACATGGCATCACCCTGGACGGTTGCTCCCCATTGTCCTTGCCCTCACAGTGACCGGGAAGGGATTGCAAGGAACTCTCATAATCCGGGCTGCTGGGGGTTGGAACAGCCGTCTCGGCCGAGTGATCAGATGCGGTCGAGGCCCTCGTAGGGCAGGCGAGCGTAGATGCCGCGGCGATCGCCCCACTGGGTGAGCAGATCCAGGGGCAGCCCCAGACGCTGGCTGAGGGTCTGCACCGACTGGGGCAGACGGACGGTGGCCTTGGTGCCCAGCAGCTTGTCCACCAGGCGGCGCCAGCGGGGCTCCTGGAACTCGTGACGGATCTGCCAGTCATCCCCCAGTCGGGCCAGTTTGGCGGCGCTGCGGATGGCCTGCTCCAGACCGCCCAGTTCATCCACCAGACCCCGTTCGAGGGCCTGACGGCCGGTCCAGACCCGGCCCTGGGCGATCGCCTGCACCTGCTCCCGCTCCAGCTTGCGGCCCTGGCTGACCCGCTCCAGGAAGTCGTCGTAGACCTGATCGACGCCGCGCTGGAGAATCTTCAGCTCCGCCTCGCTGCGGGGACGGGTGAGGCTGAACAGGTCTGCCCGCGGGCTGGTGCGCACCGGCTCGAAGTTGATGCCGAGGCGATCGCCCAGCCCGGCGATGTTCGGGTAGGCCCCGAAGACGCCGATGGAGCCGGTGATCGTGTTCGCCTCGGCGAAGATGCGGTTGGCGGAGCTGGAGATCCAGTAGCCGCCGGAGGCTGCCGTGTCGCCCATGGAGACCACCAGCGGCTTGTGCTTCTGCAGCTGACGCAGGGCCCGCAGGATGGCTTCGCTGGCGGTGGCGCCACCGCCGGGGCTGTCGATGCGCAGCACCACGGCCTTGACCGCATCCGCATCGGCGAGATCGTTGATGCGGGGCACCAGATCCGTAGCCGTGATCCCGGCATCACTGTCGTCACCGCCCTCGCTGATCGCACCGCTGGCGTAGAGCACCGCCACCTCGCGCTTCGAAGTCTTTTTCAGGTCGGGCACGACGGCGGCGGCATAGTCCGCCAGATCCACCTCGGGCAGATCGCGGTCGGCGGGCAGCTTCAGCAGGCTGTGCAGTTCCCCATCGAGGTCATCCTCGTAGACCTGGGCATCCACCAGCTTGGCAGCCTGGGCATCGCTGGCGGTGAACAGACCGGTCTCGATGGCCAGTCGCTGCACCTGGGCGGGCTCCAGACGGCGGCCCTCGGCGTAGTTGCCCACCAGGGCGCTCCAGCGGTCATCCAGCAGGGCCTGCAGCTGCTCCCGTTCCGCCGGGCTCATGCTGCTGCGGATGAACGGCTCGACGGCGGACTTGTAGGCGCCGACCCGCGTTACCTGCACCTGCACCCCCAGGCGCTCCAAGGCCTCGGCGAAGTAGGGCAGTTCCGTCCCCAGCCCGTTGAGGACCAGACTGCCGCCCGGGGCGATCAGCAGCCGTCGGGCCAGCACTGCCAGGTCGTAATCCCCCTGGTCCCAGTCGCTGGCCCAGGCCAGAATCGGCTTGCCGCTCTGGCGGAAGACCTCCAGGGCCCGCCGCAGTTCCGAGCGGGCCGCCGGACCCAGGCCCAGCTCATCGCCCCCCTTCAGTTCCAGGGCGCGGATGTGGTTATCGGTCGCAGCCCGGCGCAGGGCCTGGGCCGCAGGCAGCAGCTCCAGCGGTTCGCTGAAGTCGCCCTGGAGCAGTTCTGTCCAGTCCGGGTCGCTGGGGCCGCTGTCGCTGATCGGGGTGCTCAGATCCCAGACCAGGACCGAGTTGGCCTCCACTACCGGAGGGCCGCTGTCGTGGGCGGCTCTGGCGATCGCCACCCCCGCCAGGGCCGCCAGTCCGCCCCCGAGTAGCCCGAGCAGCAGGACGAGGGCGAGGAAACTGGCGAGAACCTGTTTGAGGAAGGCGCGCATGGCAGGGCTCTAGGCGTTGAGGGCGGCGTCGATCCAGGACTGGAGGGTGGGCAGCACGTCGGCGATCGCCAGCTCACTGGTTTCGCGGCTGGCCCGCTGCACCACCTCCACCTTGCCGTCCTTGATCGAACGGCCGGTGACGATGCGGTAGGGGATGCCGATCAGTTCCGAGTCCTTGAACTTCACCCCGGCCCGCTCGTCGCGGTCATCCAGCAGGGTTTCGATCCCGGCGGCGTTGAGGGCGTCGTAGAGCTGTTCGGCCACGGCCATCTGGTCAGCGTCGGCGATGTTGGGCACCACCACCACCGCCTGGTAGGGGGCGATCGCCACCGGCCAGACGATGCCGTTGGCGTCGTGGGACTGCTCCACTGCCGCCTGGGCCACCCGTGAGACGCCGATGCCGTAGCAGCCCATCCACAGGGGCTTGGTGCTGCCGTCGCTGTCGGTAAAGCTGGCATTCATCGCCTGGGAGTACTTCAGCCCCAGCTGGAAGATGTGACCGGCCTCGATGCCCCGGGCGCTGTGCAGCACCTGCTCCGGGTCGTGAACGGCGCGATCGCCCGCCTGGGCCGTGCGCAGGTCCACCCGCTCGGGGTCGGTGAACTCCTGGCCCCAGGTGGCTCCGACCACGTGGTAACCGACCTCGTTAGCACCGGTGACGAAACCCGTCAGTTCGGCCGCCGTCTCATCCAGCAGCCGCAGGAATTTGGGAGCGACGCTCTCGCCCGCCTGGATCAGCGCATCGCTCAGGTCCGGACCGAGGTAGCCCAGGGGCAGGGGGGACGCGGTCCACTTCTTCTGGGCATCGGCATCGGGCACCGTCAGGGCTAGCAGGGTCTTGGCCCCGTAGCCTGCTGCGCGACGAGTGAGCTCGTTGGTCAGCTTCACCTCGTTCACCGCCTGGTCGCCGCGGATGCTGATCAGCACCGGCACCAGCAGGCCGGTGTCGTAGACCGCCTGATAGAGCACCTGCTTGACCACCTGGGTGGGGTGGCAGTCGAGATGGGCGCAGACCGCCTCAATGGTTTCGGTGCCGGGGGTCTCACGCTTGCCGAAGCTGGTGAAGGGGCTGGGCACCGCCGCGGTGGGCAGCGACACGGCCTTCTCGACGTTGGCGGCGTAGCGCTCGTCGTCGGTGTAGAGGATCTCGTCCTCCCCGGCCTCCGCCAGGATCATGAACTCCTGGGAAGCGGAGCCACCGATCGCCCCGGAGTCGGCCTCCACCGGTCGGAACTTCAGACCGCAGCGGCGGAAGATGTTGCGGTAGGCCTGGTCCATGGCGGCGTAGGTCTCGCGCAGGCTGGCCTCATCGGCGTGGAAGGAGTAGGCATCCTTCATGATGAATTCGCGGCCGCGCATCAGCCCGAAGCGGGGCCGGATCTCGTCCCGGAACTTGGTCTGAATCTGGTAGAGGTTCTGGGGCAGCTGGCGGTAGGAACGGATCAGGTCGCGGGCGACGGCGGTGATCACTTCCTCGTGGGTGGGGCCCAGGCCCATTTCCCGCTGCTGGCGATCGACCAGGGAGAACATGATCCCCTCGGCCTTGGTGTAGGTGTCCCAGCGGCCCGACTCCTGCCAGAGTTCCGCCGGTTGCAGCTGGGGCAGCAGCGTCTCCTGGGCCCCGGCGGCGTCCATCTCCTCGCGCACAATCTGCGACACCTTGCGCAGCACCCGCCACATCAGCGGCAGATAGGCGTAGCAGCCGCTGGCGATCCGGCGGATGTAGCCCGCCCGCAGCAGCAGCTTGTGACTGGGGATTTCGGCTTCCGCCGGGTCTTCCCGCAGGGTCACGAACAGCATCCGGGACAGGCGCATGACTGAAATTTCCGCTTGAGGGCACAGGTGTTCAGCCTATCAGTTCGGCATGGTCCGCCCGACCCGGCAGAATGGCCCTATGGAGAACCCCGGCACCACCGCTGAACTGATTGCCATCCTCGAGGCGGAGCGCCGTGCCTGCCTGCGGGGCGATCGCCTCGATCTGCAGGCGGCCTACCTCGGCCATCCCGTCTACGACCGCTTCTTCGACACCAGCGGCGTCCAGCGCTACAGCGCCTTTGCGGGCTTCCGGGAACGGGTGCGGGAATACCAGCGCGAGCGTGCTATCTCAGGCCTGCAGTGGCAGACCGTGGATCTGCCCGATGGAGAAATCACCTTTCCGGAACCCTACGTCGGTCTCGACCTGCTGGCGGCGGATCGGCTGCTGCTGGCGGAGTGGCGACCGCAACTGGTGGACCGCTGGCAGATCCTGGCGGCGGTGGGTGAACGCTGGCGGGCGGTACCCCGGCAGCGCCACTACGAACCCTGGAACGAGGCGGGATTGCCTCCCCTGGCGGAGCGGGCGGAGTGGGCCAGTCTGCACAGCACCGGGCGGGATGGCGATCGCCAGTGGCAGCTGCAGCTGAGCTGGGGCGATCCCGAGGAGGCCCTCACCTGGCGCCGCTGGCCCGAGTCGGGGAGCGAGTGGCTGGTGGCAACCCCCTGCGGTCAGCGGCCCCTGTTCTGAGGGCTACTGCCGGGATGGCTACCGGGGATCGCTGGGGAACCCTGACAGGCACAGCGCTTGTTCGGTGAGAGTGCCGCAGGAGTCCGCCATGCGTATCGGTCTGCTCAATCTGGTGGTGGCGATCGCCAGTGCCGAGGACCTGGTCGGGATCGAGGACTGCCTGCACAGCAAACGGGTGGCCCGTATGGCCTGGGCAGTGGGCCAGGCGTTGGGCTACGGACCGGAGCGACTTGAACGCCTGCTCCAGGCTGGGCTGGTTCATGACTGTGGCGTGTCGAGCACTGCTGACCACGATCACTTGATTGAGGAACTGGACTGGTTCGGCTCCCGGAACCACTGCGAACGGGGAGCCCTGCTGCTGACCGCCTTCCCGCCCCTGGCCGGACTGGCCCCAATCATCCGCTACCACCACAGCCACTGGCAGGATCTCGAGCAGCGCCCGCTCCTGCGTACGGTGGCGGAGGACGCCAACCTGATCTATCTCGTGGACCGGGTCGACATGCTGGCAGCCAGTTACTACGCCAGTCAGACCCAACTGGTGCATAGCGAGGCCATCTGCCAGCGGATCAACAGTTACCGGCAGCGGCTGTTCTCCCCCCAACTGCTGGATGGCTTCCTCAAGGCCGCCACCGTACCTGCCTTCTGGCTCGACCTGGATGCTGGACCGCTCAATCACTGGATCTTCGAACTGCTGGAAACCCAGGTGGTGCAGGAGATCAGCGAGGATGACCTGCTGCACTTTGCCGAAATCATCGCGGATATTGTCGATGCGAAGTCCCCCTACACGGCCGAGCATTCGCGCGGGGTAGCCCGGGTGGCGGGCTGGCTGGCGGAGCGGGCGGGACTGCCGCCGGATCGCTGCCGTCAGGTGGTGATTGCCGGACTGGTGCACGATGTCGGCAAGCTGCGTATCCCCGACGAAATCCTGGAGAGCTCGACTGGCCTGAGCCAGGAGCAGCGCCAGACGATCAAATCCCACACCTACTGGACCTTTGAAATTCTGCGGACGATTCCCGGGTTCGACGAGATGGCTCAGTGGGCGGCCTTCCACCATGAGTCCCTTGACGGCCGGGGCTATCCCTTCGGAGTGCAGGCCGACGGTCTGGCGCTGGAGGCACGGATTATGCGGGTGGCCGACGTCTACCAGGCGATGGCCCAGCGGCGTCCCTACCGGGCCCCGACCCGGTGCGAGGATATCCTCCACCTGCTGCGGCGCATGGAGCAGCAGGGTGAGGTGGACGGCCGCATCGTCGATCTGGTGGCCGCCGATCTGGAGACCTGTCATGGGATTGCCACGGCCGGCAGC
>CAWUMD010000112.1:0-8303 GCA_963923365.1 uncultured bacterium | reverse complement strand
CGGCGATCGCCAGGGCCATGGCGATGCGGTGGTCGGTGAAGCTGTCCACCTCGGCGCCGCGCAGGGGCCGACCGCCGACGATCTCCAGGCCATCCGGACGCTCGCGGATGTCCGCGCCCATGCGGCCCAGTTCGGCGGCCATGACGGCGATGCGATCGCTCTCCTTCACCCGCAGCTCCTCGGCATCGCGGATCACGGTCCGACCCTCGGCGAAGGCCGCCGCCACCGCCAGAATCGGCACCTCATCAATCAGGCGGGGGATGATCGCGCCGCCGATTTCCGTGCCCTTGAGCTGACTGTGGCGCACCCGCAGATCCGCCACCGGCTCCCCGGCCACGTCTCGCTCGTTCAGCAGTTCGATGTCAGCTTCCATCGCCTGCAGAGCCTCGAGGATGCCGGTGCGGGTGGGGTTGATGCCGACGTTCTCCACCACCAGATCGGAACCGGGGACGATCGCCCCGGCCACCAGCCAGAAGGCAGCGGAGCTGATGTCGCCGGGAACCACCACCGGCTGGCCGGTGAGTCGGGCCGGGCCGTGGATGGTGACGCTGATCGTCTCGGGATCGACGCTGAGGTTGGCTCCGAAGGCCCGCAGCATCCGTTCGCTGTGGTCACGGGAGAGAGCCGGTTCGGTGACCGTGGTGTCACCCTCGCAGGTCAGGCCCGCCAGCAGGATGCTGGATTTCACCTGGGCCGAGGCGATGGGGGAGTGGTAGTGAATCGGCTTCAGGCGCTGGCCGCGGATGGCCAGGGGAGCGCGGGTGTTGCCCTGGCGGCCGTAGATCTGGGCGCCCATTTCGCTCAGGGGCTTGATCACCCGCGCCATCGGGCGGCTGCGCAGGCTGCTGTCGCCGGTGACCGCGAAGAAGCGGTCGGCATGGCCCGCCAGTAGCCCCATCATCAGGCGGATGGTGGTACCGCTGTTGCCCGCATCAAGCACATCCTCGGGTTCGAGCAGATTGCCGATGCCGATGCCCTTCACCCGCACGAACTCGCTGTTCAGCTCGGAAATCTCGGCGCCCATCGCCCGGAAGCAGGCGGCGGTGCTGCAGGGGTCCTCACCCAGCAGCAGCCCCTCGATGGTGGTTTCGCCCTCGGCGATCGCCCCCAGCATCAGGGCCCGGTGGGAAATCGACTTGTCGCCGGGGATGCGCAGGCTGCCGCGCAGACTCAGACCGCTGCTCGGCGGCTGGATACGCAGGGTCTGGTGGTTGGCCTGGGGCTGCAGCGAAACGACCGACTGGGGCATGCCTGGGACAGGATGAGCAACCCTGCGATTATCTCCTGCTGCGGTCAGACGATGAACCGGGCGTCGTCGCTGCGGCTGGCGGCCCAGCTGCGGGCGTCGAAGTAGAGGTCTTCGAGGCTGATCGCCACCAGTTCCTGCTCCAGCCGCCGCTGCAGTCGCTGCCAGAGGTAGTCGGTAACGGGGTCACGAGCATCCTCCCCGGTCGGGCCGAGGGCCAGGGTCTCCCCCACCGCCGCCAGAATTGCCGCCAGGGTGATCTCCCGGGCCGGACGGGCCAGGGCATAGCCGCCCTTCATGCCCCGGCGGGCGACCAGCAGATCCGCTCGCCGCAGGGCCAGCAGCAGTTGCTCCAGGTAGTGGACCGGAATTGCCTCCTGGGTCGCGAGGCGGGTAACCGAAAGGGTGTCCCCCTCGGGCAGCAGGGCCAGGGCCAGCATCGCCCGCACCCCGTAGCGGCCCCGGGTGGTGAGGCGCATCAGCCCAGCTCGTAGCCGAACAGGGTCGGGTCGACGCCGGTCTGCTGCCAGTCGATGTCGCCCAGGCCCAGTTCCTGCCAGCGGGCCGAGACGCGCTCGGCCACACCGGGGTCGGAGCGCAGCGGTTCGCCCCAGTCATGGTCGGTTTCCGGCGGAATCTTGGTGGTGGCATCGACGGCCATGCGGCCGCCCAGACCGATGCGCTGGCTCGCGAAGTCGAGGCTGTCGAAGGGGGTCTCCGGCAGGATGAAGCAGTCGCGGCTGGGGTCCACCTTGGAGGACAGGGCCCAGACCACCTGGCGCGGGTCGCGGATGTTGATCTCCTTGTCGACGACAATCACGAACTTGGTGTAAGTGAACTGGGGCAGGGCCGACCAGAAGGCCATCGCCGCCCGCCGCGCCTGACCCGGGTAGGCCTTATCGATGGAGATCACCGCCGCCTTGTAGCTGAGGGCTTCCATGGGCAGGAAGAAGTCACAGATCTCGGGCACCTGCTGGCGCAGGATCGGCGTGTAGATGCGGTTGAGGGCGATCGCCATCATCGCGTCCTCCTTGGGAGGACGGCCGCTGAAGGTGGTCAGATAAATCGGATCGCGACGGTGGGTGACGCAGTGGAAGCGCACCAGGGGCGAGTCCTCGACGCCGCCGTAGTAGCCCATGTGATCGCCGAAGGGTCCATCCGGCAGCACCTCGCCGGGGGTGATCGTCCCTTCGAGGACGATTTCCGAATCGGCGGGCACCTCCAGATCGACGGTGCGGCACTTGGCCAGATGCACGCCGGTACCACCGTAGAGCCCGGCGAACAGCCACTCCGATAGATCCACCGGAATCGGGGTGGCCGCCGCCATCAGGATCAGCGGGTCGACACCGATGGCGATCGCCACCTCCAGCTTCTGACCCCGTTCCGCCGCCTTGCGCAGGTGACGAGCGCCACCGCGCACCGACAGCCAGTGGACGGTCATGGTGTTGTTCGACTGCAGCTGCAGTCTGTAGACGCCGACGTTGGGCGTCTTCGTCTCCGGGTCCTTCGTGATCACCAGCCCGAGGGTGATGATCCGCCCCGCATCCCCCGACCAGGGCCGGATCATCGGGATGCGGGTCAGGTCGACCTGAACATCCTTGAGCACCACCTGCTGACAGGGCGGGAACAGTTCCCGATCCGGCTTGGCCCGCAGCAGACTGAACAGCAGCTTGCCGAACTCCACCGCCTGTCCCACCTTCTTGGGAGGCTTCGGCTGCTGCAGCATCCCCAGGCGACGGCCCAGGTCCTCGAGTTCCTGGGGCTGCTGCATGTTCATCGCCCAGGTGACCCGCTCGACGGTGCCCAGCAGATTGACCGCCACCGGCCAGTCACTGCCACGCACGTTCTCGAACAGCAGCGCCGGGCCACCGACCGAGAGCATGCGGTCGGCGATTTCGGTGATTTCCAGTTCCGGGTCCACCTCGGCGCGGATGCGGCGCAGTTGCCCGCGGTCCTCCAGCAGTCGCAGAAAGCCGCGCAGATCCCGGGGCATGGCAGTGGTGTCCGCTCAAAACCTCTCCATTCTGCCGCCTGGAACCGGGCCGGTGAGACCATCCAGCTTCGACACCCGATCGAGCAGGAACCGTATGGAAGCCATAGGAATTCGCTCGTCATGACAGGGACCGACTGTCCCTAGAATGGACAGGTTGTCGCTCCGAGGCTGTCGCAGTCTGCCGTGAAGCTCTGGTTTTTCCACACTCCCGAACTCGTCCCCACCGACGGCACCCCCGACTGCGCCATCGCCATTGACGTTCTGCGCGCCACCTCCACCATCGCCACGGCGCTGCACGCCGGGGCCGAGGCTGTGCAGGCCTTCAGCGATCTCGATGAGCTGCGCCGGGTGAGCGAGGTCTGGCCCGCCGATCAGCGCCTGCGGGCCGGAGAGCGGGGCGGGAAGCAGGTCGAGGGCTTCGACCTGGGTAACTCCCCCCTCGACTGCACCCCGGAACGGTTCGGGGGCAAGCGCCTGTTCATCAGCACCACCAATGGCACCCGCGCCCTGCAGCAGATCCGCCACGGTCGCACCGTCCATACCGCCGCCCTGATCAACCGCCGCTCGGTGGTCGATGCCCTGGTGCGCCAGCAACCCGAAACCGTCTGGATCGTCGGCTCCGGCTGGGAGGGCAGCTACGCCCTCGAGGACACGGTCTGCGCCGGAGCGATCGCCCAGGGTGTCCTCGAGGCCACCGGCGGTGAGATCGCCAGCATCCTCGGCAACGACGAACTGCTGGGAGCCATCTCCCTGTTCCGCCAGTGGCAGCACGACCTGCTGGGACTACTTCGCCATGCCAGCCACGGTCAGCGGCTGCTGCGCCTGAACATCACCGCCGACATCGACTACTGCAGCCAGCTCGACAAGCTGGATGTGCTGCCCACCCAGACCGAACCGGGGGTGCTCAAGCTCGTCTAACGCCGGGGATTGCGGCACTGCTGCCGCTGCCGCTCCCACTCGGGGAACATCCAGGCAAAGGCGAAGTGGCTGACTGCATCGGGCCGATTAGGCAATGCCGCCAGCGCCGCCATCTGCTGTTCGAGCGGCAGGTGGTCAGCGTAGGTCTGTCCCGGCACCCCGGCCAGCGCCGGTTGCAGCAACGTGCCCGCCGGTAATGCCCCCTGCACCCGTTTCACTTCATCGAGAATGCAGTCGGCGCGATCGCCGCAGATGGCGTAGCTCATCGGGTGCCGTTCAATCCCGGCCGGGAAGCGATCCCAGGGCTGCAGCCGGGCATCGAAGCCGCCCTGACCCACGGTCTGGTTGCCGAAGGGGAAGAACACCGCTCCGGTGGCGATCCCCAGCTGCTGGGCCGGAGCCGCCGCCAGCGTGAGCCAGTCAATCACCCCCTGGCGGGCATGGTCGAGGGCCGCCTGCCAGAGGTTCCAGCGCAGCTGCTGCACCAGTCCCTCCAGGTCGGCCCCGCTGCGTTCCTCCGGGGTAACGCCCTTGAGCAGTTCAGGGGTAAACCGGTCCAGGGCCGGCAGCGCTCCGCGCACCTCCGCCGCCGTCAGGGTGCCGCTGTCGAGGAAGCGCAGCCGCAGCTGCTGTTCCTCGGGTCCCTTGGCCCGGGCCAGCCAGGCCTGGCGGGCGGCCGGGCCGTAGATCAGCAGATCCCGCACGTTCTGGACCACGGAGTCCCGGCCGGTCGGGCGGGGATAGCGGATGTAATCGAACAGCAGCCCATCGGGACGACGGGCCAGCACTGCCCGAATCAGGGCCTGATAGTCCTGGCGGGCCACCGCACTGTAGGGATCGACAAAGACCTGGGCACTCATCGGCAGCAGGTCGAGGCTGGTCTGGTTGCGGCCGTTGCGGGCCAGCTCCGACAACCGCTCCGAACGCAGGCTGTAGTGGTAGCCAAAGTTGAGTGAGAACAGCCAGGCGTAGACACTGATGCCGCGCTCCCGACCGGCGGCGATCGCCTCGGCCAGCAGATCCACCCGCTCGGCCCCGGGGGTATCAACCACGGCCGGCCAGACCGTCGGGTTGTCAGCGGCGGGCAGCAGTACCTGACCGTCGAAGAACACCTCCACGTAGACCTGGTTGTAGCCCAGGTCCTGAATGCGATCGAACACCGCCGCCAGCAGCGCCGGATCGCGATCGCAGGGGTAGAGCCGCAACCAGATCGCCTGCCGCCGCGGCCACTGGCTCTGGCGGCAGCGGTTCAGCTGGGTCGCCTGCCGCTGCAACCGCTGCCGGTACAGCTGCGCCGCCCCGGGATCACCGGCCTTGGCGGCACGGCGCAGATCGTCCTTGCCCTGGGTCAGGGTCGAAACGTCACAGTCAGCCGTCGTCCCCGGAGACCCCTCGGGCGATCGCAGTCCCGCTCCCGACAGCGGGGGCGGGGTCTCCAGGGGCACCAGGGTCTGAGCCGTAGCCGCGGGGATCACCGTCAGCAAACTCACCGTGAGAGCCACAGCACGCTCGATATAATCCGAAAACTGCTTGCCAGCAGGCATTGACCGACCTTCCGAGCGAATCAGCATGAAATCGTATCTGGCCGCCGCCGTTCAGATGACCAGCCTGCCGGATCTGGAGAAGAACCTGCAGCAGGCCGAGGAACTGATCGACCTGGCGGTCCGGCGGGGCGCCGAACTGATCGGCCTGCCCGAGAACTTCTCCTACCTGGGCGACGAGGCCGAGAAAATTGCCAACGCGGCCCAGATCGCCGAGCAGACTGAGAAGTTCCTGAAGACGATGGCCCAGCGCTATCAGGTCACCCTGCTGGGCGGTGGCTTTCCGATGCCCGCCAGCGAAGGCCGGGTCACCAACACCGCCCTGCTGATCTCCCCCGATGGCCAGGAACTGACCCGCTACGACAAAGTGCACCTGTTCGACGTCAACCTGCCGGACGGCAACACCTACCGCGAATCGAGCACCGTGGTCCCCGGCACCACCGAACCGCCGGTCTACGACTCGGCCGAGTTCGGCAAGCTGGGCCTGTCCATCTGCTACGACGTCCGCTTCCCTGAACATTACCGCCACATGGCCGATATGGGAGTGGAAGTGATCTTCGTGCCTGCCGCCTTCACCGCCTTCACCGGCCGGGATCACTGGCAGGTGCTGCTCCAGGCCCGGGCGATCGAGAACACCGCCTACGTGATTGCCCCGGCCCAGACCGGAGTCCACTACGGTCGTCGCCAGAGCCACGGTCAGGCGATGGTCATCGACCCCTGGGGTCTGGTGCTGGCCAACGCCGGACGCGAACCCGGCATCGCCGTCGCCGCCATCGAGCCGGAGCGCCTGCTCAAGGTCCGTCAGCAGATGCCCTCCCTGGAGCACCGCGTCCTCACCTGCCGCCCCTGACGGGGGATTCCCCTACAATCACCCGCTAACTTCTCTGCACTCGGAGTTCAACCCGCATGATGCCCCTGCTCGCGACTGCGGATGCGGAGTTCCAGCCGCTGCTGCTGGCCGCTGTTCTGCTCAGCCTGGCTGTCTGCTACCTCGCCAGCAAGGTCGGGGGCGAACTCTGTGCCCGTCTGAGCCTGCCGCCGGTGCTGGGTGAACTGCTCGGCGGGGTGGTGGTCGGCATCTCGGCCCTGCACCTGCTGGTCTTCCCCGAGAGCGGGGCGATCGCCGCCGACTCCCAGGTGATCAGCCTGCTCGGTCTCACCGCCGGTCTGCCGACGGATCTGGCGGAACCGGTGTTCCACGCCAGCAGCGAGGTGATTGCGGTGCTGGCCGAAATCGGCGTGATCATCCTGCTGTTCGAGATCGGCCTGGAATCGGACCTGAACGAGCTGATCCGGGTCGGGCCCCAGGCGGCCCTGGTGGCCCTGACCGGTGTCGTGGTGCCTTTTGCGGCCGGCACCCTGGGGCTAATGGCCCTGTTCCACGTCCCGGCGATCGCCGCCATCTTCGCCGGAGCCGCCCTCACCGCCACCAGCATCGGCATCACCGCCAAGGTGCTGGCGGAGGTCGGTCAGCTCAAGGGCACCGAAGGTCAGATCATCATCGGTGCCGCCGTCCTCGACGACATCCTGGGGATCATCGTCCTGGCGGTGGTCACCGGCCTGGCCAAGACCGGCGAGGTGGACCTGCTCAATGTCGCCACCATCCTCGGCAGCTCCACCCTGTTCGTGGTCGGAGCGATCCTGCTGGGGCGTGTTCTCGGCCCCCAGTTCGTGAAACTGGTGAACCAGCTGGAGACCCGCGGGGTAGTGCTGATCACCGCCCTCGTGCTGGCGGTGATCGTCGGCTACATCGCCCAGGTGATCCGCCTGGAGGCCATCCTCGGCTCCTTTGCCGTCGGGCTGGTGCTGGGGGAAACCGAGAAGAAGCACGACCTGCAGAAGGACGTCGCCCCGATCGCCGACGTGCTGGTGCCCCTGTTCTTCGTGACCGTGGGGGCCAAGACCGATCTGTCAGTGCTCAACCCTGCCGTCGCCGCCAACCGGGAAGGGCTGGCGATCGCCCTCTTCCTGGTCGTCACCGCCGTACTGGGCAAACTCGCCACCGCCCTGGTAGTGCGCGGCAGCGACGAGCAACCCCTGAACCGCTGGGCGATCGGGGTCGGCATGATTCCCCGGGGAGAAGTCGGCCTGGTGTTCGCCGGGGTCGGAGCCGCCAGCGGTGTCCTCCCGGATGCCCTCAACGTCGCCGTGGTGATCATGGTGATCGCCACCACCTTCCTGGCCCCACCCCTGCTGCGGCAGGTCTTTACTCCCGCTGACCCTTCCGTCGGGACCCACGATTTGGCAGAATAGCCACGTTTGTGGGGAGCGGATCATGGTCAAACGCACCGCCGGCCTCCTGGGGCTGGCCCTCGCCCTGTCCGCCCTGCCCGCCCACGCCGGAACCCTGGTCAACTGGCGCTTCGACGGCACCAGCAATCGCCTCACCTTCCAGACCTCCAGTCCGGTGGCGCCCCAGGCGCAACTGATCTTCAATCCGCAGCGGATCGTCATCGACCTGCCGGGCACCGAACTGCTCGGCCCCAAGGCACGTCTGCCCCTGAACGGCCCGGTACGCGAAGTGCGCGTCGCCGAGACTCAGCCCGGGGTCACCCGTCTTGTCGTGGAACTGGCTCCTGGCACCAGCATCAACCCCAGTCGGCTG
>CAWUMD010000111.1:0-8415 GCA_963923365.1 uncultured bacterium | reverse complement strand
ACCCCGGCAAGCTGGAGCAGCACGTGCCCGAGTTCGCCAAGCGCATCGTCGGCCAGTACCAGCTGCCGGAAGGCTGACCCTCCGCTGCGGGACTTAGGCTGAATCTCCGGGGTTTTCGGGGTATGGTCCAACCATCACCCAGCCTGGGGATTTCCCGTGAGCTTCAACCGCACCGCCGGTATTCTGCTGCATCCGACCAGCCTGCCCGGCCCCTTCGGTATCGGCGATCTCGGCCCCGCTGCCCGGGCATTCGTCGACTGGCTGCGGGCAGCGGATCTCGGCCTCTGGCAGATCCTGCCCCTAGGGCCGACCGGCTATGGCAATTCCCCCTACCTCTGCTACTCGGCCCTGGCGGGCAACCCGGCTCTGATCAGCCCAGAGCTGCTGGCGGAGGACGGCTGGCTGCGTGAGGCCGACTGGGCCCAGTCCCCGGACTTCGACCCCGATCAGGTGGCGTTCGAGACGGTGCTGCCCTGGAAGGAGCAACTGTTCACCCTCGCCTTCCGCCGCTTCGAGCAGCAGGCCAGCGCGACCCAGCTGGCTGAGTTCGACGCCTTCTGCCAAACCGAGGCCAGCTGGCTGGAGGACTACGCCCTGTTCATGGCCCTGAAGCGCAGTCAGGCCGATGAACCCTGGATGGACTGGCCTGCTCCCCTGCGCCAACGACAACCCGAGGCGATCGCCGCCATCCGCCCCCAACTGCTGCGGGGCATCCGCTTCCAGCAGTTCCTGCAGTGGTGCTTCCGCCGCCAGTGGCAGGCACTGCACGACTACGCCAGCGCCCGCGGCATCCGCCTCGTCGGCGACATCCCCATCTACGTCTCCCAGGACAGCGCTGACGTCTGGGCCAACCCACAGTTCTTCCAGCTCGACCCGGAGACGGGACTGGCCGAGCAGCGGGCGGGTGTGCCGCCGGACTACTTCTCCGAGACCGGCCAGCTCTGGGGCAACCCCTGCTACGACTGGGAGGCCCTGAAGGCTGACGGCTACCGCTGGTGGCTGGAGCGACTGCGGCAGCTGCTGAGTCTGGTGGACTACGTGCGCATCGACCACTTCCGCGGTCTGGAGTCCTACTGGGCGGTTCCGGCAGGGGAGGAGACGGCAATCAACGGCGAGTGGCTACCGGCCCCCGGCCATGACTTTCTGGCCACCGTGCAGCGAGAACTGGGGGATCTGCCGATTCTGGCGGAGGACCTGGGGGTGATCACGCCGGAAGTGGAAGCCCTGCGGGATAACTTCCGGCTGCCGGGGATGAAGATTCTCCAGTTCGCCTTCGACTCCGACAGCGGCAATGGCTACCTGCCCCACAACTACTGGGGCCACAGCTGGATCTGCTACACCGGCACCCACGACAACGACACCACCGTTGGCTGGTTTGTCGCTCGGGATGAGGGCCAGCGGGCCCGGGTGCTCGACTATCTCGGCCACGACAACGGCTGGGGGATCGAATGGAAGCTGATGCGTCTAGCCTGGATGAGCACGGCGGTGTGGGCGATCGCCCCCCTCCAGGACGTGCTCGGGCTCGACAGCCGCGCCCGTATGAACCGCCCTGGCGTAGCCGACGGCAACTGGGGCTGGCGCGTCAGGGCGTCGGCGTTGACGCCGGAGCTGGCCCAGCGGCTGGCCCATCTGACGGCGCTGTATCGGCGGGTGCCGGAGCGTCCGCCGCTGCCGGAGGAGCCGGAACTGCCCTCGACGGAGCCGGTTTAGCCACCGGAGCCGTCAGCGTCCTCCAGGTGTCCAGCGGCGCGGGGGTGGTATCCAGGGGTCGCACCTGCCGCAGCACAGTCGCAGTGTCAGCCGGGGTCACCGGAGCCTCCAGCCGCTCCAGGGGATAGGGCGGCACCGGCGGCGGTGACGGCATCACCCCCCGCAGGGCCGCCCGGTTCACCAACCAGGTGAGGCCGTTCACCAGCACCAGCACCGCCAGTAGGTAGAGCACGTATAGCTGCCAGGTGGGCACGCCGGTGGTGGGATTGCTGCGCCAGCTGCCCCCCAGGGTCGGGGCACTGGATGAGGCCTGCTCGCCGGTCAGCAGGGTGATTAGGGTCGGCACCTCCAGCCCCAGCAGTTCGGCGTAGCGCTGGACGATGCCGCGCACGTAGATTGGCTCGGGCAGAATCGTCGGGTCACCGCCTTCCAGGGCCAGCAGCAGAGCAGGGCGCACCCGCACCCGGCTGGCCATCGTCTCCAGGTTCAGTCCCTGTTCCTGACGGGCCTGGGCCAGGCGATCGCCCACCGCCCGCAGCCGCTCCTGGTAGGTGAGCGGACGGGAGTCCTCCGGGATCGGGACGGACGGTCGCAGGCGGCGCAGGCGTTGCAGAAACGACATGGAGCGGGGATCAGTCCTGGCAAAGGCGGGCAAGGCGGCGGAGTTCGTCCGGGCTGAGGGCCCGACTGTGCCCCCGGGGCAGATCCGCCAGGGTAATCGGACCGATCGCCAGACGATGCAGTTGCAGCACCGGGTGCCCGAGGGCCTCCGCCATCCGGCGGATCTGGCGATTTCGCCCCTCCTCAAGAATAATCCGCAGGCAGGTGCGCTCCCGGTCGTGCTCGATCACCTCCACCCCGGCAGGCAGGGTCGGGGTGCCATCGAGGGGTACTCCCTCGGCCCAGCGGCGCAGGGTGGCCCGGCTGGGGCGTCCCTCCACCCAGACCCGGTAGGTCTTGGGGATGTGGTGGCGGGGATGGGTGAGCCGGAAGGTCAGTTCGCCGTCATTGGTCAGCAGCAGCGCCCCACTGCTGTCGGTGTCGAGGCGCCCGACCGGGTGCATCCCCTGACCGTGACGCAGCTCCGGCGGCAGCAGATCGAGGACGGTACGGCGCCCCCGGGGGTCGTCGCAGGTGGAGACGTAGCCCAGGGGCTTATGCAGCAGCCAGGTGGCCGGGGCAGCTCTGCGGCGCAGCGGTTGTCCGTCCACCTCGATCCGGTCCCGCCGCGGGTCCGCCTGGTCCCCCAGCTGGGCGATCGCCCCGTTCAGGCGCACCCGTTCCTGGCGGATCAGTGCTTCGGCATGACGGCGGGACGCCACCCCACTCTGGGCCAGCAGTTTCTGGAGTCGTTCAGCCATAGTGCAGGGCAGACAGCCCTCCGATCATAGAAGCGCACCCGGGTTGGCCGGGCGCTGGCGAGGGAGGGTGAGCTGCAGCCAGCCTCCTGCCTCGGGATGGTTCTCGGCCCGAATCGTGCCACCGTGGGCCTCGACGATCTGGCTGGCGATCGCCAGCCCCAGGCCACTGCCCTGACTACCCTGGCTGCCGCTGTAGCGCACCCGCGAGGGGTCGCCCCGGTAGAAGCGCTCGAAGACCTGGGGCAGATCCGCCGGGGCGAAGCCGGGGCCCTCATCGATCACCGCCAGTTCCACGGAGTCGGGGTGCTCCGTCAGCTGCACCTGCACACAGGCCCCTTCCGGACTGAAGCGCAGGGCGTTGTCAATCAGGTTGAGCAGCACCCGGAACAGACGCGGGCTGTCCGCCTGCAGTCGGAAATGGTCCGGCCCCTGGTAGAACAGCGCCACCTGCCGCGCTTCACTGATCGGTTCCAGGCTCTGCCAGACGCCCTCGATCAGCGACACCAGATCGCAGTCCCCGTAGTGGAGTTCCTGGCCCGACTGCTGCTCGAGGCGACTCAGCTCCAGCAGGTCCTGCACCAGCTGGGCCAGCCGCTGCACCTCGGTCACCAGCTGATCGGTGAACCGCTGCTGCTGCGGTGACACCCGCGCCTGCAGATTTTCCGCCAGCAGGCGCAGCGAGGTCAGAGGCGTCTTCAGTTCGTGAGCCACATCCGACACCCAGCGGTTGCGCTGGGCCGTCAGATCGGCAATCGGACGCCGGTCCTGGAGAAAGACCACAGTGCGCCCCGCCTCCAGGGGCACCGCCAGCGCCTCCAGGGGCCGCAGCGGTGGCAGGGGCAGCAGCTGCACCGTCCGTCCCGGCGGCTGGTAGTCCCAGCAGAGCGACTCCGGGGCCAGGGACTGCCGCACCCGGTGGATCAGGCCTTCCAGCTCGAAGCAACGGACCCGCTCCAGCAGCGGGCGGGCCGGCCCCTGCCCCATACCCACCAGATCCAGCAGGGCGATCGCCGCCGGATTGGCCTCCTCCAGATGCCCCTGGGCATCGATCAGCAACTGGCCGATCGGCGTCCGCGTCAGGCGGAGCCGCGCTTCCGCCAGGGCGATCTCCAGGCGCTGCTGCTGCTCCCGGGCCTGCTCCAGCTGTTCCTGCAGCGTCGGCAACGGGTCCGGGCGCTCACCCAGGCGGGGCCAGCGCTGCCGCAGACGCTGCCGCTGGCGATCGCGCTGCCAGCGACGCCAGCCACTGCAGAGGGCGCAGCCGATCGCAGCACCGATCCCGAACGCCACCCAGCTCTGCATCATCTAACCCAGCCGGTAGCCGAATCCACGCACCGTCAGCAGCCGCCGGGGCGCACTGGGCTCCTCCTCGATCTTTTCCCGCAGCCAGCGGATATGGACATCGACCGTCTTGCTGTCACCCATGAAGTCATGGCCCCAGACCTTCTCCAGCAGCTGCTCCCGGGACCAGACCCGCCGGGGGCTGCGCATGAACAGTTCCAGCAGCCGGAATTCCTTCGGGGCCAGGCTCAGTTCCTGACCGGCCATCAGCACCCGACATTCCTGGGGATAGAGCTGCAGATCCTGGAAACTGAGACACTCCGCCCCGGCAGTGCTCGCCGTCGTCGAGACCGTGGCCCGGCGCAGCAGGGCCCGGCAGCGCGCCACCAGCTCGCGCATGCCGAAGGGCTTGGTGAGATAGTCATCGGCACCAATTTCCAGGCCCACAACCCGGTCCAGCTCGCTGTCCTTGGCACTGAGGATCAGCACCGGCGTCGCAGCTCCCTGGCTGCGCAGGTAACGGCAGATATCCAGCCCGTTCACCTCCGGCAGCATCAGATCGAGCAGCAGCAGGTCCGGCAGGTGACGGTTGTCCTCCAGCCCCTGGTGAAGCCGCTGCATCGCTTCCTGACCGCTGGCCACCGTATCGACACTGAAGCCCTCAGCTTCGAGGGTGAGGGTAAGCAGTTCCCGGATCACCGCCTCATCCTCCACCACCAGGACCCGCGGACGACCGGAGGCGGAAACAGCTGGAGGAACCGGGGGAGGCACTGACATGGCGGCGATCCTAACACCGGGCCCCGGGGCCCCGGCCAGGCGATGTCAGCTGGAACACACCCAACAGACAGGGGGTGGAACCGATGGCTCCACCCCCCGCATCAGCCACCCCTCAGGGTGCCGTTCAGTCCGGCTTCTTCTCCGGCATCATGCACTTGTCGGAGTCACAGCCCGCCGGGCCTGCTTCCACCAGGAACCCGGAATCGTAGCGGCGCAGGGCCACCAGGAAGTCGTCGGTCTCGCGACGCTGCTCCACCTCGGCCTGGAGACGGTCGTAGGTCGCCTTGTCGATCGGCTCGAAGGGCAGGCGCGGGAAAGTCTCGTTGGCGTCGAAGCGGGCCAGCAGCGCCGCCGACATGTAGCCCTCATTGCTGGCGATCGCCTGGTAGATGCGCTCCGCCAGGGGCTCGACCTCATGCTCCCGGAACTCGATCGTCGCCGAGGTGTTGTGGGCGGTGTAGTGGTTCTGCACCTGCATGTAGAAATCAAACTGCGCCAGGGCCGAGAATCCGGCGATGTTCACCTGGTCAGCGCCGGGCAGGTTGGCCCAGCTGACCTCGGTGGGAATCTCCACCAGCCACTCGGTGCAGCGGGGGTCGAAGGGATCATCAAGCAGACGGCCGTTCTCGTCCTTATCGGACTGGGAAGGAACGACACTGTAGCCGTAGTCGATGCAGGCCATCGCCACGGGGTCATTCTTGCGGAAGGTGATCCGGCGCAGGAAGCGCTGGGACTTGGGCGGGTGCCAGCCGGGGGACGCCCCGGTCAGCAGGGACTTGGTACCGGCGGGTTGCACCGTGGTGCAGCGGTTGGGACGACGGACGCCGTGGCGATCGCAGTAGTCCCAGATGGTCTCGTGGACAATCTGCTTCCAGCGGCCCAGGTACTCGGCCTCGCGGCGCTTGAACTCCAGCCCGGCCTCGGTCTCGGGGCGACCGGCGGTCCACCACTCCAGCCAGGGGGTGCCGAAGGCATGGACAAAGAAGTCGAACAGCCCGGTGAAGGAGACGCCGACAATCGGGTCCACCTCCCGACTGAACTGGTAGCGTTCCTCGGTGAACCGGTGATTGAGCAGCGAGGCTACCGACAGCGCCCCGGCCCGGAAGGCATCGTCCTGGGTCTGGAGATCATCGGGGGCGATGCGGTTGAGGTGGATTTCCGCCAGGTTGCAGTGGAAATCGGCCCCGATAATTTCCCCGCAGGGGTTCAGACCGTAGCGCTGCAGGCGGTGTTCCAGCTCGCGCTCGCTCTGGTCAGGCCAGTTGACGCGCAGCCAGTTCTTGGCCTCGTCACGACCCAGCTCGACGTAGATGCGGATGAATTCCTGCTTCAGTTCGTCGCTGGTGAGCAGATCGGCATTGGATCGGGCGATCGCCTCGGGGGCGTACTGGATCGCGCCTTCGCCGCTGAAGAACTGCTTGGTCACCGCCTCCTTCACCTCGGCCGCCGTCGGCTGGTGATGGTAGACGCGGGTGTGGTTGGCCATACGCAGGGCATCCCGCTCGGGGTCGATGCGCCAGTTGCCGTCGGCATCCTGCTGCCAGAGGTTTTCCTTGGCCCCGGCAGCCAGCTGGTCCTCGGAGTCGAACTGGCGCATCCCGGCACTACGGCGGACATTGCCCGCCACCACGACCACCGCCGCCTCATCAATCAGCAGGCAGCACTCGATCGAGGTGAGCTGGCGGCCGATGGCCCTGTTGAGAATGGCGGCACAGCGCAGGTAGACATCCGGCAGCTTCACCGGGTTGGCGACCCCGCCGAACCCCTTCAGCTGCTCCCCGGCCGGGCGGACATCGCCCAGATCCACCGATACCTGCACAGGACCATTGAAGCGATCGTCGCTGCTCAGTTCGAGGATCTGCTGGTAGGAGCTGACCCAGCCCTCACGGCTGTCCCCGACCCGGATGGTGACGCGGTTGCCGTCCACCTCGACCCGGGTTTTCTCGACCCGACTGCCCGCCGGGGTGACGCCGATGCCCTGGATCACCTGCACCTCGATCGGGTTACGGATCACCGGCAACTGGCTGATATAGCGGGGTTCCAGGATGGCGCCGGTGCCGCAGCCCATCATCGCCAGGTCCATCATCAGCCCGAAGGCGCGCCAGTCGATGACGTTGGTGCTGGTGCAGTTGTAGGCGCCGTTGAAATTCTTCTGCTGGCCGATCCAGTCGGTGCCGCCAACCCAGAGCCAGCGTCCGGAGGGCAGGGAGTACTGCTGGCGCTGCATGCGCACGAGCAGGTCGACCTCGGCTTCGTTGAGATGACCCAGTTCCGCCAGACCGCGGATCGTCCGTTCGCTCACCTCGGCCCAGCTCTCGCGACCGGTCGCCGTCTTACGACTGTAGGTGCGGTAGAAGACCGGATTCGCGGCCGGAGCCGTCACCGGGAAATCACTCGCTGCAGAGGGGCGTTCGATCTGGGAGACCATGCACAGGTTCGCGAAACTCTCAGGGATTCTAGCGCGCCGGGCAAGTCTTGACCGGAGCCAAATTTAGTGTTTCCCGACCTCTTGACAAGAAAGCACCACCACCCCTAGCGTCACCGCCTGTCCCTGAGCAGGCCGTAGGATCGCAGTAGTGATGGGACGGGATGATGGCTTCCGAATGGCTCTGGCTACCCCTGGGGCTGGGGGTGATGACGCTGTATCTGGTGATCTCGGCCCGCACAGAGATGTTCACCCGCTGGCCGGGGCGCCGCGATCGCGATTAGCCGACCTGCGGTGTCAGCAGCGATGATCGGGACTATGCCGCACCCGATTCAGCCCCTGCCCCTCGCCCTGGCCCACCGCATCGCAGCCGGAGAGGTGATTGATTCCCTGGCGGCAGCGGTCCGGGAGCTGGCAGAGAATGCCCTCGATGCCGGGGCCCGACGGATTGTGATCAGCCTCTGGCCGGAGCAGTGGCGACTGCAGGTCGCCGATGACGGCCGGGGCATCGCGGCGGCGGATCTACCCCTGGCCGCCGCCGCCCACAGCACCAGCAAACTGCGCCAGGAAGCCGATCTCTGGCGGGTGAGCAGCCTCGGCTTCCGGGGTGAGGCGCTGCACAGCCTGGCTCAGCTGGGTCAGCTCCGCCTCCGCAGCCGGGTCGACGATGCCCCCGGCTGGCAGGCGGATTACAACAACCGGGGCGAGCTGACCGCCCTGACACCGACTGCGATCGCCCCCGGCACAGTCGTCGATCTGCAGGACCTGTTCGCCGCCTGGCCGGAGCGGCAGCAGGCCCTGGGCCACCCTGCCCAGCAGCTGCGCCGGATGCAGCTGACCCTGCAGGAGCTGGCCCTGGCC
>CAWUMD010000110.1:0-8421 GCA_963923365.1 uncultured bacterium | reverse complement strand
GATGGTCAGAGTTTCTCTGATCCCGTTCAGGTCAAGAAGTATGCCCGTAAGGCTGAACTGGGCGAGCCCTTCACCTTCGATACCGAAACCCTGAACTCCGACGGTACCTTCCACACCAGCACCCGTGGCTGGTTCACCTTCGGTCACGCTGCCTTCGCACTGCTCTTCTTCTTCGGCCACATCTGGCACGGCGCCCGGACCCTGTTCCGTGACGTCTTCGCTGGTATCGAAGCCGACCTCGGCGAGCAGATCGAGTTCGGCGCGTTCCAGAAGCTGGGCGACCCCACCACCAAGAAGGCCTAACCGTCTTCTGGTTGAATGTCGGCTTCACCCCTCGGGTGGGGTCGACATTTCAACTTCCGGTGACTCCATTCCCTTTTCCGTGAGGCTGAATCACTGTCATGGAAGCTATCGTCTACATCCTCATCCTGACGCTGATGATCGGAACCCTGTTCTTTGCGATCGCTTTCCGCGAACCCCCCCGCATCGGCAAGTAGTTTCCGCCATCGTCGTTGCGATTTCCCCTGGGGGAATCGACGAATCCCGATTGATGCCTAGGGCACCTGTCGTTTCCGGACGGGCTGACCTACACTAGGCGTTGATCGGGTTTTCGTTTGTTGACAGAAATTCGAGGCCAACCCTCGATCCCGCTCTGAGGCCCCCCATGCAGTGTCCTGCCTGCCAACACACCGACAGCCGCGTCCTCGAATCGCGCTCGGCAGAAGCGGGACGCAGTATCCGTCGCCGACGGGAATGTCTCAGCTGCAGCCATCGTTTCACCACCTACGAGCGGGTGGAGTTCGTGCCGGTCACCGTCCTCAAACGCAACGGCGATCGCGAATCCTTCGACCGTTCCAAGCTGCTGCGGGGCGTGGTGCGCGCCTGCGAGAAGACCGGTGTCAGCCCGACCCAGATTGAGACCCTGGTGGATGACATCGAAGGAGCTCTGCAGCAGCGCCAGCATCGGGAAGTGAGCAGCGCCGAGATCGGCGAGCTGGTGCTGCAGCATCTGCAGGACCTGAGCGAGGTGGCCTACATCCGCTTCGCCTCCGTCTACCGTCAGTTCCAAGGCATCCGGGATTTCGTCGATACCCTCGAGCGGCTGCGTCGGGTCGAGTCCACTCGTCTCCCGGTCGGCTAGCGAAGCCCCGCGTAAAGGTTCAGGGTGCCCTGGCGGATCCCTGGGATCACGCTATGATGGTTGTTTGGGCAGCATTTTCCTGAATTTCAGGGAAATCTCTTGGCTCTCTCCGGCCGAGGTATGAGGAGCACCACCCGACGGTGTTCTGGTTGTCCATGTTCGCAGCGGAGATCAACCAGGAATTTTCACCAATGGTCAATCAGGACAAGAAGAGCTACGACATCGGCTTTACGCTCGACGATTTTGCCGCGCTGCTCGATCAGTACGACTATCACTTCAACCCGGGCGACACCGTGCCGGGTACGGTCTTCAATCTCGAGCCCCGCGGTGCCCTGATTGACATCGGCGCCAAGACCGCAGCCTTCATCCCCATCCAGGAGATGTCCATCAACCGGGTCGAGAGCCCGGAAGAGGTGCTGCAACCCAACGAGGTGCGCGAGTTCTACATCCTCTCCGATGAGAACGAAGAAGGTCAGCTGACCCTCTCCATCCGCCGCATCGAGTACATGCGCGCCTGGGAACGGGTTCGTCAGCTCCAGGCGGAAGACGCCACCGTGCGTTCCGAGGTGTTCGCCACCAACCGGGGTGGTGCCCTGGTGCGGATCGAAGGCCTGCGCGGCTTCATCCCCGGCTCCCACATCAGCACCCGCAAGGCCAAGGAAGACCTGGTCGGCGAAGAGCTGCCCCTGAAGTTCCTGGAAGTGGACGAAGACCGTAACCGTCTTGTCCTCAGCCACCGTCGCGCTCTGGTCGAGCGCAAGATGAACCGTCTGGAAGTGGGCGAAGTCGTGGTCGGTACCGTCCGCGGCATCAAGCCCTACGGTGCGTTCATCGACATCGGTGGTGTCAGCGGCCTGCTGCACATTTCCGAGATCTCCCACGACCACATCGAGACGCCCCACAGCGTCTTCAACGTCAACGACGAGGTCAAGGTGATGATCATCGACCTCGACGCTGAGCGCGGTCGGATCTCCCTGTCCACCAAGCAGCTCGAGCCCGAGCCCGGTGACATGGTCAAGAACCCTGAGGTCGTCTACGAGAAGGCCGAGGAAATGGCGGCCAAGTACCGTGAAGCCCTCAAGGCCCAGGCCGAGGGTGTCGATCCCGAGCTGGCGATCGCCGACTAATCTCCACGGATTGACTCTGCGGGGGCTGGAGCCGGGTGCTCCGGCCCCCTTTCTCTTGCCTGTGGGAGCCCATGGCTGTGCTGATCTGCGGCGATCGCCGCTACGACAACATCGACCTGGTGCTGTTCGACAAGGACGGTACCCTGGCCGACTCCGAAGCCTACCTGTTGGAGCAGACCCGGCGACGCCTGGACGCTCTGGAGGTCGAGGTGCCTGGCATCCGGCCCTGGCTGGCCCGGGCCTTCGGGCTGACGGAGGAGGGGCTGGACCCCTCGGGTCTGATGGCGGTGGGTAGCCGGGCCGAGAATGTGGCGGCGGCGGCGGCGGCGATCGCGGCCCACACGGCCCGTCCCTGGGCTGAGGCGGTGCAGCAGGTCACGGACACCTTCCGGATCATCGATGGCCAGCAGGGCGACAAGGCGGCCCAGACCCCCCTGTTTGCCCAGGCCGATCCGCTGCTGCGGGACCTGGTGGCGGCCGGGGTGCAGATCGGTCTGGTGTCTGCCGATACCCGGGCGAACCTGATGGCCTTCTGCAGCCGCTACGATTGTGCAGGACGTGTCAGTGGCCTGCGGGGCAGTGACGATCGTCCCGCCAAGCCCGATCCCGGGTGCATCCGCAGTCTCTGTGCCGAGCTGGGTATTTCCCCGACTCGCACGCTGATGGTAGGGGATGCGACCTCGGACATGTGCATGGGCCGAGGCGCTGGCTGTGCCGGTGTGATCGGTGTGCGCTGGGGTTGGCGCCGTCCGCCACGGATCACCGATGCGGATATCATGCTCGAAGACTGGTCGCAGTTGCGGCTGGTCGCCCAACCGGTCATCGCAAACACCTAGTTGGAGGCATCGACCTTGACCCGTCGTTACCTGTTTACGTCCGAGTCCGTGACTGAAGGTCACCCCGATAAGATCTGTGACCAGATTTCGGACACTGTGCTCGATGCTCTGCTGGCCCAGGACCCGGCCAGCCGCGTGGCCTGCGAAGTGGTGGTGAACACCGGCCTGGTGCTGATCACCGGCGAAATCACCAGCAAGGGCCAGGTCGATTTCATCCAGCTGGCCCGCAAGAAGATTGCCGAAATCGGTTACAACGGCGAGGACAGTGGTTTCGGTGCCGGGAACTGCACCGTGCTGATCGCCCTCGACAAGCAATCCCCCGATATCGCTCAGGGTGTGAACAACGCCAGCGATGCCAGCGACGACACCGGTGCCGGTGACCAGGGGATCATGTTCGGCTTTGCCTGCAACGAAACCCCGGAACTGATGCCCCTCCCGATCAGCCTGGCTCACCGGCTGGCCCGGCGGCTGGCTTTCGTGCGCCACAGCGGCGAACTTCCCTACCTCCGTCCCGACGGCAAGACCCAGGTCTCGATTGCCTACGAGAACGACCAGCCCGTCGCCGTCGACACCATCCTGATCTCCACCCAGCACCAAGCTGAAATCGATGGTGTCTCCGAAGAGAAGGCCGTCCAAGACCGGATCAAGGCCGATCTCTGGAAGTACGTGGTCGAGCCCGTGTTCGGCGATCTGACGATTAAGCCTGACGCCAACACCCGTTTCCTGGTCAACCCCACCGGCAAGTTCGTGATCGGCGGACCCCAGGGTGACGCCGGCCTCACCGGCCGCAAGATCATCGTCGACACCTACGGTGGCTACAGCCGTCACGGCGGCGGTGCCTTCTCCGGTAAGGACCCCACGAAGGTCGACCGCAGTGCAGCCTATGCCTGCCGTCATGTGGCCAAGAACATTGTCGCGGCCGGTCTCGCGGACAAGTGCGAGGTGCAGCTGAGCTATGCCATCGGCGTCGCTCGCCCCGTCAGCATCCTGGTCGAGACCTTCGGCACCGCCAAGGTGGACGAGTCCGTGCTGCTGAAGCTGGTCGAGGATAACTTCGAGCTGCGTCCCGAAGGCATCATCCGTAGCTTCGGCCTGCGTCAGCTGCCCGGTGAACGGGGCGGACGCTTCTACCAGGACGTGGCTGCCTACGGTCACTTCGGTCGTAACGACCTTGACCTGCCCTGGGAGCGCACCGATAAGGCCGAGACCCTGAAGCAGGCTGCTCTGGCCGCTGCCCAGGTCTAGTGCGACCGGCCCTCGGGCTGGATTTCGGAACCTCGGGTTCCCGGGCGATCGCCCGGGATGCCCGGGGTTCTCTGCTGTGGGAGCACAGTCTGTCCTTCCCACCGGACTGTGACGACTGGCCGGATCTGTGGCGATCGCACCTCCTGCAGCATCTGGCGGCCCTCCCCCGGGTGCTGGCGGCCACGCTCCAGGGCATCGTCATCGACGGCACCTCCGCGACGGTGCTGCTCTGCGATGCCCAGGGTCAGCCGCTGCGCCCCCCCTGCTTCTACCATCAGAGTGTGCCGCTGGCCCCGGAGCTGAACCGATGGCTGCCATCCCACTCTGCGGCTTGTTCTGCGTCCTCCAGCCTCGCCAAGCTGCTGGCCTGGGAGCAGGTCCTGGGTGGGCTACCCCCGGGGGCGAGACTGTTTCACCAGGCGGACTGGCTGGGCTGGCAGCTGCATGGCCATTGGGTGAGCGACTGGCACAATGCCCTGAAGCTGGGCTACGACCCGGCGAAGCTGGCCTATGAGCCTGCCCTGGCGACATCCCGGCTGGCACCCCTGCTGCCTCCGGTGCTGGCCCCGGGCACGGCGATCGCCCCGGTGCTGCCGGAGTGGGTGCGCGAGTTCGGGCTGGCAGTGGACTGCCGGGTGCATGCGGGCACCACCGACAGCATTGCTGCCTTTCTGGCCAGTGGTCTGGAGCAGGCGGGCGAGGCCGTCACCTCTCTCGGCTCGACCCTGGTGATCAAGCTGCTGAGCGCGGTGCGGGTGGATGTCCCAGGCTATGGCGTCTACAGCCATCGTCTCGGCGATCGCTGGCTGGTGGGCGGTGCCTCCAACTGCGGTGGTGCCACCCTGCGCCGCTTCTTCACCGATGCGGACCTGAAGCGGCTGACGGCTGCACTGGATCCCAGTCAGTCGTCCGGGCTCGACTACTACCCGCTGCCGGGGGTGGGTGAGCGGTTCCCGATTGCCGACCCGCACCTGCTCCCCCGTCTGGAGCCCCGGCCAGCGGAGGACTCCCGTTTCCTGCTGGGGTTGCTGGAGGGACTGACCCGGGTGGAAGCCCAGGGCTATCAACGGCTGCGGGAACTGGGTGCCAGCCCGCTGGTGCGGGTGCTGAGCGCCGGAGGCGGCAGTCGCAATCCGGTCTGGGAGCAGCTGCGACGGCAGGCCCTGGGGGTGTCCGTGGACCGATCGCCCCACAGTGAGGCGGCCTACGGCACCGCCGGGCTGGTCTTCACCCGGCCCACCATGGTGGCCCCCCTATCCTGATAGGGAGTGAGACGAGGAGCCGACCATGGCCGCCGACCCAATTACCCCTGCCGTCAGCGATCGCATCTGCAGACACATGAACGAGGACCACGCCGATGCGGTGGCTCTCTACGCTCGGGCCTACGGCAACATCGCCGAGCCTGGCCTCAGCCGCATGCTGTCCATCGACCCCGAGGGCATGACCCTGGCGGTGGACCAGGACGGAACGGCTCAGGAAGTGCGCGTGGCCTTCGACCATGTGCTGACGGATTCCGAGGACGCCCACCAGACCCTGATTGCCATGCTGCGTCAGGCCCGCCCGCCCGCCTAGGACCAAAGGGGCATGCTCAGGGCAGTTGCGCGGTTGGCTGCCATGCTCCGCCTGCCCTGGCTCGAATCCCTCGCCGGTCTGATCCTCACCCGGCCCTGCGGTCTGTGCGATCGCCCCTGTGCCGAGGGACTGTGCGATCGCTGCCGCGGCCAACTGCTGGCCCAGGCCAATCCCTGCTGGCAGTCACCGCTGTTCAGCTGGGGGCCCTACAGCGGTGACCTGCGACGAGCGATCGGGCGGCTGAAGTACGACGGGCAGCGGCCCCTGGCAGACTGGCTGGGCAATCGCCTGGCGGAAGCGGTCTGGAACCAGGGGCTGCTCCGGGGCCCAGCTCACCCCTGGCTGGTGCCGGTGCCCATCCATCCGGACCGCTTCCGCCAGCGGGGCTTCAATCAGGCGGAGCTGCTGGCGGCGGCGATCGCCCGGCGCCTGGATCTGATGCTGGCGACGGATGTGCTGCGGCGGGTGCGACGGACGCTGCCCCAGCACGGGTTGAGCTCCCGTGACCGGCAGGAGAATCTTCAGGGAGCCTTTGCGGCCGTGCCTGGGCGCCGTTCTCCCGCCCTCTGGCTGGTGGATGACATCTTCACCACGGGGGCGACACTGAACGAGGCTCGGGCGACGCTGCTAGCCCAGGGCTGGACGGTGGAAACGGTCCTGGTGGTGGCGATCGCTGAACGGCGCACTACTGGGGGAACAGCGGCGTCGGGTCCAGGCCGGTAATCTGCCGATAGGTTTCGGGATCCAACGGCGGTGAGGGCTCCGCCTGCTGCAGCAGCCAGTGCTGTAGACCAAGGGCCACCTGCTCGAGAAACGCCTCGCCCCGGGGGAGGGGGTAGCGGAGCCAGACCGCCGCCAGGGTGCGGCAGATGGCCAGCTCCAGCTGGGGACCCGGGTACAGCGCCTGCAACTGCTGCAGCCGCTGGCGAAAGTGCTCAGGCTGGTCGCCTTCCAGCTGATAGGCCTGAACAATGCGATCGATGCGTTGTTGCTGCAGCAGCCGGTTCATGGTGGCGAGGCAATGGCCGGCATCCATCATAGGCACTCCTGCCGCTAGGGCAAGAACCCCCGCTCAGGGGTTGTCAGGGCCGGTCACCTTTGATAATCTAATTAAGTGCTGAAAACGCCCTGCCGGGATAGCTCAGTTGGTAGAGCAGGCGACTGAAAATCGCCGTGTCACCGGTTCAAATCCGGTTCCTGGCATGCAAAGCCGCCCCCTCAAAAGGGCGGCTTTTGTCTGTCTGTTCTCAGGAGCTCGGGCCATGGATGCCGCGGTGCTTGCCCGTCGTTCCCGTCTGCTGGAATTTCTCAAGTTCCGGGTCCTGGCGGCCCAGGCCGAGTTCTTCACCACCTTTGCCGATCCGTTGGCCGATGAGCTGACCTACCGGCCTGGGGCGATTCGGGAGTATCTGGCGATCGCCCATCCCGAGTCGCTGGCCCTGCAGGATGAGGATCTGGTGGAGGTGTTCCGACAGGCCCGGCGTCTCTACCTGCCCTGAGCCCAAAAAAAGCCCCGACCTGGGTCGGGGCCGGTTGTGGCATTCCGTTTTCCGAGAGCTCACAGAGAGCGCTGTCAGGACCGTGGAGGTGCTCTGACTATAGACAGAGATGGCCGCTGCAGTGGTGCCGAAAATCACAAACGGCGCTGGCCCATAAAAAAAGGAGAGCATCAGGCTCTCCTTTTCCGGTCTGGAGGGGTCTGAACGCCTAGACGGACGCACCGGCCGCCTGCAGGCGGGCACGGGCGCGGCGCAGATTCTGGGCGGCCTGCAGTTGCTCGGCCGGCTCGGCGCCAGCCTTGGCAGCCTCGGCTTGGGCCGCTTCGTAGGCGCTGCGGGCTTCGTCGGCATCGATGTCGCTGCCGCGCTCGGCGGCGTTGACCAGAACGGTCACTTCATCGTTGTCGACTTCGGCGAACCCACCCATGAGGGCGATGTTCTGCCAGTCCTTGTCGACCTTGACCCGCATCACGCCGGTGTCCAGGGCCGAAAGCAGCGGTGCGTGACCCGGCAGGATACCGAGCTGACCGGTGGTGCTGGGGAGAATCACTTCTGCCGCAGGAGCGTCGTATACGGTCGCGCCCGGGGAAAGTACACGTACAGTCAGTGCCATTGGTTTGGTCCGGCAATTCCAATAAGAAGTCGGAGCGGGTTACCCCCGCCCCGACTGCGGCTCAGGAGACCTTAGGCCTCGGCGAGCAGCTTCTCACCCTTGGCGATCGCTTCTTCGATGTCGCCAACGAGGTAGAAGGATTGCTCGGGCAGGTAGTCCAGCTCACCGCTGAGGATGCGGTTGAAGCCCTTGATGGTGTCATCGAGCTTGACGTACTTACCGGGGGAACCGGTGAACACTTCAGCCACGAAGAAGGGCTGGGACAGGAAGCGCTCGATCTTGCGGGCGCGGTCCACCGTCTTGCGGTCCTCTTCGGACAGTTCGTCCAGACCGAGAATCGCGATGATGTCCTGCAGTTCCTTGTAGCGCTGCAGGGTGGACTGCACGG